>CBFHBI010000147.1:0-6432 GCA_965653755.1 uncultured Blastocatellia bacterium | reverse complement strand
AGATACAGTAGCTCCCCGTAGCGACTCGCAACCCGCTGATGCAATCAATCTTCGGCCCTGAAGGCCTCATCGCCAAGACTCATCCTGAATATGAACATCGGCCGGGGCAGATTGCCATGGCTGAAGCGGTGCTGCGTGCGTTTGAAGAGAAGCGGCACTTGATTGTCGAGGCGGGCACGGGGACGGGGAAGACGCTTGCTTATCTCGTGCCGGCGATCGCGGCGGCGTGCGGCAGTGGCGCGCGCGTCGTCATCTCCACCGGCACGAAGAATCTACAAGAGCAGTTGATGGACAAGGACATTCCGTTTCTGCAGGAGACTTTGCCGGCAAAGTTTCGCGCGGCAGTGATGAAGGGCCGAAACAATTACGCGTGCCTGCATCGCATCAAGCGCGCGGAGAGCATGCCGTTTCTCGAAGGGCTGGAACAGATCGATCAGTTTGATGAAGTGTTTCGCTGGGTCACGCAAACTGAAACCGGCGATCGCGCGGAGCTGGCAAATCTTCCGGAGAACCTGCCGTTCTGGCGGCACATCGACGCGCGCTCAGATACCTGTCTCGGGCAGAAATGTGCTGACTTCGATCCGTGCTTCATCACACGCATGCGGCAGCGCGCCGTCGATGCGGACGTAATTGTCGTCAATCATCACCTCTTCTTTGCCGATCTTGCCTTGCGCAACGGCGCTTATGGAGCCGTGCTGCCGGATTACGCGGCGGTGATTCTCGACGAGGCGCACCAGATTGAAGATGTGGCTTCGGAATATTTCGGGACGGGAGTTTCGAATTATCAGATCGACGATCTCTTGCGCGACGTGAGTTATTTGAAGATTGAAAATCGTGAGACCCAACAGGAGTTGGCGAAAGTGAGTGCGCGCATTCAACGGTTTGCGGATCTATTTTGGGTTTCGTTTCAAGAAGGGCGCGGGCTGGAAGGAAGGTTCACGCTGACGAAGCGAGCCGTGAAGGATAAGAGCGCCGATATGGATGTCGGCGAACCGCAGGCAGGAATGCCTGCGTTCCATGCCCTCGATAATGTACTTCATCGTCTCGAAACAACTTTGGCGGTTATGAACGATGGTGAGAGTGACGCAGAGAATCTCTTGCGCCGCACGACACAGCTACGCTTCGATCTGAATTTCATCGTCAAGGCCGAAGACAAGCAATTTGTTTATTGGATCGAACGGCGCGGCCGCGGTGTGTTTCTGCGTGCGTCGCCGATCGATGTCTCAGGTTTGTTGCAGGACAAGTTGTTTGACAAGGTGCCGACGGTAATTCTGACGTCGGCGACTTTATCGAGCGCCGGCAATTTTAGATTCATTCGCGAACGGCTCGGGCTTGATGAAGGCGAAGAGATGATTGCTGAATCGATTTTCGATTTTGAGAATCAGGCGGTGCTCTATCTGCCAAAGACAATGCCCGATCCGCGCTCGCCGCAATGGGGCCGCGCCGCGGCGGATGAGGTCATCAAAATCATCAACGCGACTGAGGGGCGTGCGTTTGTGCTGTCAACCAGCTTCGCCGGAATGAATGAGATGTTCGAGCGTGTCGCCTCCCAAATCGATTATCCGTGTCTGGTTCAAGTCAGCGCGTCAAAGGGCGAGTTGTTGAAGCAATTTCGCGCGACACGGAATGCCGTGCTGTTTGCCACGTCGAGTTTCTGGCAAGGCGTCGATGTCCGGGGCGAGCAACTATCGTGCGTGATTATCGACAAGTTGCCGTTCGCCGTGCCGAGCGATCCGATCGTAGCTGCGCGTCAACGCCACATCGAAGATCAGGGCGGCTCGAGTTTCTACGAATACAGTGTGCCGCAAGCGATCATCAGTTTGAAGCAAGGTCTCGGACGCTTGATTCGCAGTACGACGGATCGCGGAGTGCTCGCGGTGCTGGACCCCCGGCTGCGCACAAAAATGTACGGCCAGAGTTTTCTGAAGAGTTTGCCGCCGTGCCGGATTACATCGAGCGTTGATGATCTGCCACGCGTGTTTGAAGCGCGCGCGGCAATTGTTTAATTTGTAGGGGCAGGGCTTGTCCCTGCCCGTAATTGTGGACACAACGGGCGGGGACAAGCCCCGCCCCTACATCATGCCCGGACAATTCGAAGTCATGATCGAGCGTAACTTTTCCAGCGCGCATCAACTGCGCGGCTACAAAGGGAAGTGCGAGAACCTGCACGGACACAATTACAAGATCGAAATCTTTGCGCGCGGGAGCGAACTGAACAATATCGGGTTGTTGGTTGATTTTGTTGAATTGAAAGAAGCTGCCGACGAGATCGTGACCTATCTCGATCACAAAAACTTGAACGAGCTTGAGCCGTTCATCGAAGCTCAGAACCCTTCGGCCGAAAACGTCGCGCGCTTTGTTTTGGAACGCATCGCGTCGAAGATCGATGACGAGCGCGTACGGATTTACAAGGTGAAGTGTTGGGAGACGCCGACGAGCGTGGCTACTTATCAGGTCGAATAGGCGTTAAGTGCGTTTAATCTTATCCTTCGCCAATTTCTTCCAGGTACTCGTCGTACAACTCGCGGTCGCGATCTTTCATGCCGCTGATGCGCGCGCCGATTAAGTAACCATCATCCAATTTCTCGTAGCGCACCGGCGTCGCGTGAATCTCCAGCGACAATCCATTCGGCAGATCGAGTTCAATCGCCAGAGAGTCTTCGCTGCCCATCAAGTATTGCTCGTCGATGTTCTGCGCGTGCAGAATCAGGCCCAAGCCTTCGCGACTCAGGTTTATCGTGTGGCCGGCGCAAGCGCGCAGGTGTTGCACGCCGCTTTCGGTGGCGTCGGCTTCGCGCATCAAGACGCTGAATTCAAGGCGCGCCTCGAGGTTGGCTTCCAAACGGGGAGATTGGCGACGATCTTCAGGTCGTAACGGCACGGTCGGGTCTTCCTTTTCGATTTACTCTCTCAATCTACCATCTCAAAACGCGCGGAGAGATTTCAAGTGGAAATTTCTGCTGAAAGCGAAACGCGATTTCAATTTGTGCTGACCGTGTCCAGCCCGATCTTGTATTTCTTGATCTTGCTGTACAGGCGAGGACGGTAGATGCCCAACATGTTAGCGGCTTTCTGTTTGTTGCCGCCGGTGCGCTGCAGCGTGCGCTCGATGACGAATTTTTCGATGTCTTCGAGCGTCATGTTTGGCGGCACATCCCAGGACATAGCCGGCGCGGCGGCATTGGCGCTGCCGTTGTCGAAGGGCAGATCGGGGGGCTCGATGCGCTCGCCCTTCGCCAACAGCACCGCGCGCTCGATTACGTTCTGAAGTTCGCGTACGTTGCCGGGCCAGGGATGCGAGAACAGACGCTGATACGCCGATTGTGAGACGTTGGCAATTGGCCGCTCGTATTTCTCGGCGTAAAGCTGTAGGAAATGATCGGTGAGTAACTGGATGTCTTCCATGCGCTCGCGCAAAGGCGGCACGTGAATCGTGATCGTGGAAATGCGATAGAACAAATCGTCGCGCAGAAGCCCGTCGCGAATCGCATCCGCCGGCATACGATTCGTCGAACAGATGAGACGAAAATCTACCGGATAACTTTTTTCGGATCCGATCTTGCGACAGGTGCGCTCCTGCAGCACACGCAGCAGTTTTGGTTGCAGCTCGACCGGCATCTCGGCAATTTCGTCGAGCATCAGCGAACCGCCGGCGGCGTGTTGGACCAAACCTTCCTTGTCGGCATGCGCGCCGGTGAATGCGCCCTTCGTGTGACCGAACAACTCGGATTCGATTAGCTCTTTCGGCAGCGCGGCGCAATTCACTTTGATGAACGGCTTTTTGGCGCGCAGCGAGTTGTAGTGAATCGCATTCGCGATTAATTCTTTGCCGGTGCCTGATTCGCCGACGATCAAAACATTCGCATCGGACTTGGCCACGGACTCGATCGTTTCATAAATCGTCTGCATCTGTTTCGACGAACCGATGATGTTGAAGTATTCGGAACGCGTAGAAAGCTGCCGCCGCATGTTTTCGGTTTCGGCCATCAGTTGGCGGCGCTCGAGGGCTTTTTCAGCCAGCGGCAGCAGCTCTTCGAAATCGAAAGGCTTCTCGACAAAATAAAATGCGCCGGCCTTGATCGCTTCAACGGCGGTTTGCACCGAGCCGTAGCCCGTCACCACGATCACTTCCGTATTCGGTTTCGCATCCTTCATGTGACGCAGCAGCGTCAATCCGTCCATGTCCGGCAACTGCACGTCGCAAATCACCAGGTGATGCGCGCCGCCGTCGAACAAATCGATCGCTTCGGCGCCGCTCGCCGCGGTATCGACGGTGTAGCCTTCGTTGACGAGATGTTGCTTGAGCGAGTCGCTCATCATCGGCTCGTCATCGACCACCAGTATGCGTATATCCTGAGTTTTCGATTTCGTCATTTTGATTCGGTTGTTTTGATAGGGGAGAGCGGCAACAATGCACGAACAGCGAGGTTGTCACAAGTAACTTCGCCGCCGTGCGCTTCGATAATCTTTCTTGCCAACTCGGTGTGGATCGTTCCGCAGTTCGATAACGCGCCGCTCCGAGTAGTGAACTGCCCGCCGCGCCATTCGATCTTCGCGTCGTGCGCGTCGCATCGCAGAGAAATGGCCAGCGGTCCGGCATTCTTTGCCGGAACTGTTGCGCGAACGTCGTCAGTGATTGCTTTGATGGCCTCCGCAATCGCGTCGGGATCTAATTCGCCGGCCAGAGGCCCGCTTTCCAAATCTGCCGCGATCGAGACTTTTGGCAGTCCGCCGGTCTCGCGTTCCGCAGCTTCGGCAATCACGTGCAAAATGATTCGCCGCAAATCAACGTTACGCTGCTTGCGCAATTCAATCGGCCGAGCGAAACGAACCAACGCCGTCAAGTCTTTCGCGGCGCGATCAAGACCGGAGATAAGTTTGCTCAAAGTTTCTCGCTCATCTTGCGGCTGATCATCGCGTTCCAAACGCTTCCGCAGAAACGTGGCGTACAATTTGAGTCCGTTCAGTTGGTTCTTGAGATCGTGTACGACTTGCAGCGTCGCGCCGCCCAGGCGTTCGAGCGCAATCTTATCGGGGGCTTTGGCTGGTGCAGGTTGCATTCTCAGATACGGCGATCTTATCGATAAAGTGTACGAAATGAACTCGGTAAGTTTACGATTTTGTGTCGTGTTTCAATTCGGAAGAATAGCAAAGCCTCTGAATTGTATGCTACTAATGCGGAAATCACTTGTGGATCGTTACGTGTAAGGCGATTGAGCCTCTTATGAAACGAGCGAACAATTCATTCCTGGTGGTGGAAGATTTTGAGGACAGTCGTTTCATGATGAGACGGCTGTTGGAAATGGCCGGCTATAGCGTGCTTGAGGCAAGTGATGTCGAGCAGGCCGTAAAGATGGCGGTTGAAGCGCGACCCAGGCTGATTCTCATGGACTTGAGCCTGCCCAAGTTGGACGGGCTCGCCGCGACGCGGCAAATTCGGCGGAAGAAAGGCCTCAAACGAATTCCGATCGTCGCCGTGTCGGCCCATGATTCGCCGGAATCGCGAGCCGAGGCGCTTGAGGCAGGTTGCGATGAATACGTTACCAAACCAATCGATTTTGATCTGCTCCATGAAGTAGTACAGCGGTTTGTTGCTGCTTCGGCGCGCACAACCCATTGAAAGGTTGTATCGGAATCGCTCGACGCCGGTCGAAATTGTGGCAGAAGTTGAGCGCCCGCATCACAGTTACGATGACATTTTCAGGAATGTTGGTGGGCTAAGGTGGGCACGTGAATTGATATTTGAACACCGGAGGACTCGAAAGCCCGGATCCCTTGCAGGGCAGATTCGTGCTAAGAGTAAGAAGGTGTGAAGCCAGTCAATGTCCCACAAAGTCCGGCTAGCGTTCCTGAGAGTTTCCTTGTGAGCGACCCCGACAACCCGGAATTCCTAAAATCGATCAGTCATGAGCTGCGGACGCCCCTGAATGTCATCATCGGTATCTGCCAGTTTCTTGAGCGCGACGAGAAGACGCCGCTGTCGCCGATGCACCGCGATGCAGTCGGACGCATGGATCGAAACGCGCGCGCGCTACTGCAATCCGTCAATCGTCTGCTGGCGTCACTCCGTAACGAGCAAGCGCACTGACGTTATGCGTCGGAGAGAAAATAGCTGTTGAGATTTGGGGAGAAAGCGACGATGCCAGCGAGCAAGAAAAAGCCGAGCAGCAAAATTTGGGGAGAGCGAACGATCCGCATCAGGTACGCACGCGTCCCGCGTGCTGACTTTGTTCACTGTAGGGGCGGGGCTTGTCTCCGCCCGTTATCGCCAGGGCGGGCAGGGACAAGCCCTGCCCCTACAATTTAGGGATTTCAGCACGCCGGAGGCATGCGTACCGCGACCGTCAATTGTTCCACGACGGACGACGGATGCGATTATCCGGCACCCATTCATCCCAGCTATCGTCGTAGCCGGCGTAATGGACCAGATGA
>CBFHBI010000146.1:0-6447 GCA_965653755.1 uncultured Blastocatellia bacterium | reverse complement strand
AATCAATGAATCAATTCCGCCAATATCGCCTTTTGCGCGTGCAGCCTGTTTTCCGCTTCATCGATTACCACAGAAGCATCTGAATCGATCACGCCATCGGTGACGATGACATTTCGGCGCACGGGCAAGCAGTGCATGAAGATTCCTTTGTTGGTGCGTGCCATCTTCGCTTCGTCAACGATCCACTTGCCGCGATATTGCGCGCGCTCTGCGGTGTCGGCTTCCGGCGCTCCGTAAAATTTATGGCTGCCCCAACTCTTAGCATAGACCGCTTCGGCGTTCTCAAACGCCGCGTCAACGTCGTGCGTGAAACTGACGCTGCCGCCCTCGCCTTGAGCCGTTTGCTGAAGGCCTCGCGTCAACTCATCGTCGAGTCCGTAACCCTTTGGATGCGCAATCACAAGATCGTGACCCATTTGGGCTGCGGCGAGCGCGAAACTATTCGGCACTGCCATCGGCAAAGGTTTCGGGTGCCAGGCCCACGTCAGCAAAACCCGCTTGCGTCCCTCGCCCAGCTTTTCACGAATCGTCATCATGTCAGCCGTAGCTTGACAAGGATGATGCATCGCTGACTCAAGATTGATGATTGGGACATCGGAATATTTCGCGAACGCATTCAGAATCGGATCGGTTCGCTCCGCTTGCCAATCCTTGAGCGCCGCGAACGTGCGCACGCCAATCGCGACGCAATAACGACCGAGCACTCGCACGAACTCGGCGACGTGTTCAGTTTTGTCAGCATCCATCACGACGCCTTCGCGATGTTCCAGGGTCCAGCTAGTGCCGCCGGGCTCGAGCACGACGGCATTCCCGCCGAGCTCATAAATGCCCACCTGCATCGACGCGCGCGTGCGCAAACTGGGATTAAAGAAAACCAACGCGACTGATTTGCCGGCGAGCGGCTTTGACTGGTCGTGCCCTCGCTTGAATGCGATCGCCGAGCGTATTAGGCCCTCGATTTCCTCACGAGATAAATCGGCAGTGGTTAGAAAATCTCTGCGCACTCTGCGAAATCCTCCGCGACCTCTACGGTTCAAAACACTTTTCGCAGAGCCTCGATAAACAAATCAACGTGATCCTTTTGCAAGCACAAAGGCGGCAGCAGCCTCAAGACGTTTGCATCGCTGGAAGTACCGGTAATAATTCTTTGTGCGAGCAAACCTTCGTGCACCGTTTTGGCTTTCTCGGCAAATTGCAAGCCCAGCTGAAAGCCTTTGCCGTGGACCTTCACGACTTGTTCGATTTCCTGGAGACGCTCGCGCAGATACGCTTCGACCTCGCGAACATTAGCAAGCATTCGATCGCTTTCAATCGCTTCGAGTGTTGCCGTCACCGCCGCCATTGCGATCATGCCGCCGCCGAAGGTTGTCCCCAGATCATTCTCTTTGATGTGCGCAGCGATCTTGTCGGTGACCAAACAAGCTCCGACCGGAATGCCACTACCGAGCGCTTTCGCCATCGTAACGATGTCCGGCACCACGCCGTCGCTCGCCACACTGCCGGCAAAGAACCAATCACCCGTGCGTCCGACTCCGGTCTGCACTTCGTCATAGATGAGCACGATGCCGCGTTCGTCGCACAAGTCACGCAACGCGCGATAAAACGAAGGCTCCGCCGTCTTCACGCCCGCCATCGATTGAATCGGCTCGAGCATTATGCCCGCAACCGTTTCATCAGCCACAGCGCGCATTGATTCCACGTCGCCGAATTCTGCCTGCAAATGTCCCGGCACGTTCGGCTTCCCGATCTCACGATACTTTCCCAGAAACGTGGCGCTAATCGCATCGGCGGTACGCCCGTGAAAACCACCGCTGAACGTCACGATGTTCTCGCGACCCGTTGCAAACCGTGCCATGCGCATCGCATTCTCATTCGCTTCCGTTCCTGAATTGCAAAAGAAAGCTTTGGTAAACGATGGCGGCGCAATCGAGACAAGTTTCTCAGCCGCGCGTGCGCGCGCTTCTGAATAAACCAGGTTCGAATAGAAAAGCAGCTTGTCGGTTTGTTCGCGAATCGCCTTGACGACGTGCGGATGACAGTGACCCGTCGCGGCTACCGCGTGTCCGCCGTAAAGGTCGAGATAACGCTCGCCATCACTCGCATAAATCCACACACCTTCGCCGCGTTCGGCGACCACCGGCATCTTCTTGTAGGTCGCCAGTTGATATTGCTCTTCCAGAGAAATTACATCTGCCAATTTAGCCGTCACTGCTTTCACCCTAATCTGCTCCCATTCGGAACTGGTCTTTCCGGAATTGCCAACGCCGGCGCGAGACCATCCGCGTATCCAATATCGAAAAGCATTCCTTCCGACGTTTGGCCCATCATCTTCTTCGGATCAAGATTGACGACGAACAAGGCCTGCGTCCCTTCGAGTTCGTGCGGGTTTTCCCGTTCCTGCTTCATGCCGGCGAGAATGCTGCGCTGATGATCGCCAAAATCGACAATCAACTTCAGCAGTTTTTCTGAGCCGGCAATCTCTTGCACCGAGACGATCGTGCCGACGCGAACATCGATGCGATCCAAATCTCCGAATGAGATCGTCGGCTTGATCGGCCGAGGATTAAATGCCTGGCTCATGGATTCGTTCCGATCAACATCAGTCCGGTTTTTTCGTCTAACCCAAACATCAGATTCATGTTCTGCACCGCCTGGCCGGCCGCGCCTTTCACCAGATTGTCGATCGCGCTGAACACCACGAGTTGTCGTCCGCGCGATGCAAATCCGATGTCGCAAAAGTTCGTCGTCTTGACCCAGTTAATATCCGGCGAGCCATCAACCAAACGCACGAAAAACGAATCGCGATAAAAGTCAGCGTACATCTTTCGCGCGTTCGCTGCGGCGATCTCTTGCTTCAACTCGCAATAGATCGAAGCAAAGATGCCGCGCGCCACCGGCAATGAATGCGTCATGAAGATCAGTTCATTGGTCCATTCGCCGATCGTTTTCAGCTCCTGTTCAATCTCCGGCACATGCTGATGTGTGAATGGTTTGTACGCGTAGAACGAATTGCTCCGCTGCGGGTGATGAGTGTTCGCGGCCGCTTTGGCGCCCGAGCCCGACGAGCCCGTTTTGGCATCGACGATCACACGGCAAGTCAAGAGATTTTTGGCCACCAAAGGCGCGAGACCCAGCAAGGTAGCCGTCGCAAAACAACCAGGATTCGCAATGCGCGTGGCCGATTTGATCGCTTCACGATTGGTCTCCGTCAGCCCGTAAACAAAATCGCGCTGCGCATCGATCGCTGTCTGTTCGCGGCCGTAATGTTTGAGGAACACATCCGCATCGCTTAAACGGAAATCGCCGGACAAGTCGATTACCTTGACCTTCGGCGGCAGCTTCGGCGCGATATCCATTGCCTGCCCGTGCGGCAGAGCAAAGAAAGCGCAGTCGATATCCTGCAAACCATCCAACTGCTCGGGCGCTTTGATGAATTTCAAATCTGTAAGACCGAGTAGATTCTTGTGAACGTCGCTTACAGCTTTGCCGGCGTGTTCGTTTGCAGTTACAAACTGAATTTCAACGTGCGGATGCTGCAACAGAATGCGGAGCAATTCCGATCCGCCATAGCCTGAGCCGCCGAAGATGACTATGCGTAGTTTCGAGTTTTGAGTTTCGAGTTTCGAGTTCATGCGATTCCCCCGGTCGCGTCTGTTCGTGGATTGTCTTGCGGTGTTGATTCGGATCGGGAACTCGAAACTCGAAACTCGAAACCCGAAACTTTCTCTTTCACCGCCTCGAACAATTTCTTCCCATTCCTTCGCGCGTTCGCCGCCGGCACGCCAAACTCTTTCTCGATATAGTCCTCGCCCATCTTCGAATCGGTAACTGAGCCGGCGACCAAATCGACCTTGATCTCGCGACGCCGGAAGAGCTCAATCCCTCCCCAAGCGCCAACATAATCAGACGCGCAAAAAACCAGAGCGCTCATCGCCTGGCGCAATTCCTTATCTTCGAAAACGCTTTCGACTGAGTAGCCCCCGAGAATGCCGTCGCCGAGTTCGATCACAATCAAATCAGGCGCGCTTTCGTTCAGGCGCGCGATGATGGCCTTGGCCACCGGCGCCAAATCATCCGCGCCGACGGTTGACGGCAAACCACAGTCGAGAAAGCTCGCCGTCGCAATCGCGCCGTGGTCCGCCATGTTCAGCGTGTCGCGCAAACATGCGATTCCGGAGAGTTTCGCAGCAGCGACGCGCAAACCATTCCGTGTCGCCTGCTGAATGATTTCGGTGGCTGCATAAGTCTTGCCGCTGTTCATGCATGCGCCGGCAACAACTATCAGCGGCGCGGTTGGTCCCAGCTTCCGCCGCAAACGCAGCCCAACGTCGGCAATATTCTGCGTCCCGTCGCTGCCGTTCTGCGCCAGCCCAATAACCTCGACCTTGATCGCATCATTGAGACTCGAATGATGACCGCTGCAACGGCCGATGACGCCGCCCAGATTCAAAAGATGAAGTTCATCGCCCGCCTTAACTGTTTCAGGGACGTCGCCGACGAACCCTTTGAGCGCGCGCCGACGGCCGAGCACACCCACGACGAGGTCGCCCGGATTCACTTTCGCCAGACGTCCGGTCGGCAACTCGAGCATATTGTAAGTCGCGTTGTCGGTCAGCACGCGGACGACTACAACGTCACCCGCTCGCGCGTCTCGCTGCGACGTGGTGACCGTAATGGTCCGCGCCAGCTTGAGCGGCGAAGTCGCCGAACCGATTTTGTCAACCTCGACTTGTTGAGTTGAGTTCATTTCCATTTGTTTAGAGGCGGGCTACTGCCCGCCAATCAATCGCCGCACGACGGGCGGGCAGTAGCCCGCATCTAAACAATCAACCCGTTCTTCCCAATCTCAATCGCAGCGCGTTCAGCTTGATAAACCCTTCCGCGTCGCGCTGGTTGTAAACAGTGTCCGCTTCAAACGTCGCTATCCGTTCGTCGTAGAGCGAATGCGGCGAACGACGTCCAACAACAATCACATTGCCGCGATATAGCTTCAGCCTCACGTCGCCGGTGACGTTCGTCTGCGTTTCGTCGATCATTTTGCGCATCAATTCAAATTCCGGCGCGAACCAGAACCCGTAGTAAACATTCTCGGCAAATTTCACGCTTAATGAATCCCGCAAGTGCATCACCTCGCGATCGATCGTGATCGACTCTAGCGCGCGATGCGCCGCGTGCAGGATCGTCACCCCAGGCGTTTCATAAACACCGCGAGACTTCATCCCCACGAAGCGATTCTCGACCAAATCAACGCGGCCGACACCGTGCGCGCCGCCGATTTCGTTCAAGTGCGAAAGCAAGGCGACGGGATCAAGCCGCTCGCCGTTGATCGAAACTGGCTCGCCCTTTTCAAATCCGATCTCGACAGATTCCGCCTCATCTTTCGCGCGCTCAGGCGACACCGTCATTTGAAAGATATGCTCGGGCGGTTCGGCCCAGGGGTCTTCCAGAATTCCACCTTCGTATGAAACGTGCATCAGGTTGCGATCGGTCGAGTAAGGCTTATCGACCGTAGCAGTCACCGGAATTCCGTGAGCTTCGGCATAGGCGATCAAATCAGTGCGGCCGCCAAATTCCCACTCGCGCCACGGCGCGATCACTTTAATGTCCGGCTGCAAGGCGTAATAAGTCAGCTCAAACCGAACCTGATCGTTGCCTTTTCCGGTAGCGCCGTGGGCCACGGCGTCGGCGTTTTCGGCGCGCGCAATTTCAATCTGCCGTTTGGCGATCACGGGACGAGCCAGCGAAGTCCCCATCAAATAGACGCCTTCGTACACCGCGTTGGCTTTGACTGATGTCCAAACATAAACGAGCACGAACTCATCACGAAGGTCTTCAATGTAAAGCTTGGAAGCGCCGGTCGCCTTCGCTTTCTCTTCGAGACCGTCCATCTCCGCGCCCTGGCCCACGTCGGCGCAGTAGCAAACGATCTCGCACTGGTATTTCTCTTTGAGCCAGCGCAACATCACCGACGTATCAAGGCCGCCGGAGTAGGCCAACACAATTTTGTTAATCTTCTTGTCTTTCATTGCGACTCGATCATTTTGGAGTGCGCCGGCAGAGCGCAGCGGCGACGGCGCTTTGGATCTGATGAAATCAGAAACAATCCAAAGCGGTGTCGCGCTACGCTTGCCACCGCACTCCAAATCATCCAAACAGCTCCCAGATTTTCTTGATCACGCCCCTCTGTGATTTTTGATCGCGCACGGCGATAAAGATTGTGTCTTCGCCCGCCAGCGTTCCCACAATTTGCGGAATCGCAGCATCGTCGATTTCGACTGCTACCGAAGACGCCCGCCCCGGCAGACACTTCGCCACAATCAAAACCTCGCCGGCAAAGTCGAGACTCACCAGGCCATGAGTGGAATCTCCATTCGCGTGCGGCAATGCATACCGGCCGTGATGTTTGACCACGCCCAACTCTTCGAGATCGCGCGACACGCTGGACTG
>CBFHBI010000145.1:0-6516 GCA_965653755.1 uncultured Blastocatellia bacterium | reverse complement strand
GCTGTTGCGATGGCGCCGATTGCGATAGATCGGAACGTTAGAAAGTTACGCCGGCTTGAACTTGAAATGCTCGCGGCGTGACGAAGTGAGTGCCGCTGAATGTTGACTCGAAGTTGTAGAGTGCGTTCTTGTTTGTCAGATTCAGAATCGTGAAGCGCAGCGTCATCTTGGTGCGCTCGGTTTTCAGCAGGTTGTCCGTACCGGCGCTTAAATCAAACAGATGACGCGCGGCGATCCGGGGCGGATTGGTGTCGTCATTTTCTGCTCCATCCGCCGGAATGCGAACACGTGTCGCCCCACGGTTTGCTGAGTTACAGACGGTGATCGGATTGGTCAACGTAGCGAATGTGCTGCCGCAGAAGAGCCCGATTTGCTGCTGTTCATCGGCAGTAAACCCGAGAGCCGTAGCGTAGTCAGTTACAGCACCGGCGACCAAGCCGCTGTCATATCTCCAGGTGAAAGCAACGTAGGGCGCGACCTTTTTCCACTGCATGAACTGGTATTGCAGTTGTGTCGTCTGCTGATAATTCTGATCGTGATCTATACGGAAAACGCCGTCGGGCAGATCAGAATTGAAAAAGAGTCCGCCGCTTTCCGGCGGAAAGTATCGCGCGCGTGAGTGACCGGCAACGACAAAAGCTGAGAAGCCTTTATAGTTGGTGAAATTCAGGCGGCCGCTAACGCCATCGAGCTTTGATTTTTGCCAGGCAATCGGGAACACCACCGAAGTATTGAGGAGCACGTTGAAGTCGAAACCGTTCTGCGTGCGCTTGTAGTAATAATCACCGTCGAGAATGAGGTGACGCCCGATTGATTGTTGAATCCCAGCATTGAATTGATGCCGGCGACCTGGCGCTAAGGGAAGATTGCTGGTATCGCCCAGAACGCCATTTGCCAAACCCCCAGCGCCGGTAATGCTCGAGAGGATCAAGTTTTCATTGTACGGAGTCTCGAAGTTACGCGTATACGAGCCGCGAAGCACTGTGTTCGTGCGTTTGATCAGATAGGAGACACCGACGCGCGGCTGGAACAGATTAGCTTTGGTGATGCCGTTGTAATTGTCAAAACGCGCGCCCAGCATGATGGTCGCATTTCCCACGGTGATACTGTCCTGGGCATAAGCTGCCTGCTGTTTAATTACCTTGCTTCCATGGAATTGAAACTGACTTCCACCTCGCGTCAGATCGTACTTCAGCAGGCCCGGCACAAAATCGGGGCTCGCGGGATCGTTGAAAGTAGGATCGGTAATTCCAAAATGAAACCCTTCGGTCAGACCGGTGTTGTAAAACTGCACGCCGAACTTCGCGTTGTGCTTTCCTTTGACGTATGACAAGTCGCCCTTGACGCCGTAGTTGTTCAGCCGTCGCGACTCGCCGAAGGTCAGCGGCTGATCGGCGAAGATGTTTGCACTCGGAAAATATTTTACGACATCCAAACGGTAGTAGGGCGTGATCGACAGAACCGTGGTTGGGCTGAAGATATGGACCCACGAGGGAGCAATATTGAGCGTGTGCACCAGCTGGTGCTGCTTCTGCCCTGTTGCCTGCTGATCGAAATCGTTTGGCGTCGCGAAATCGTTCCGCGCCAAAAACAGATTTAGATGGTACGAGTTCTTTGAACTCGGACTATAGTCAACGCGATCGACGAGATTCGTCGCAGTACCGCGGTCGTTCAGCACCGTGAATTCGGGCGCGTCCAGAAAACGGCGGGATCTCTCAAAATTGAAAGCCGTGAAGTTTCCCAATCTCTTATTACCATACGCGAGCGAAGCGTCTTCGTGAGTTGTGCCAAATGTCCCAAACGACGCATTTATGCTGCCCGTCGGCTTATACTGATTCAAACCAGAACGCGTAATGGCATTGACTACCAAACTGGTCTTATCGCCGAATTCGGGTGGCACAGCGCCCGTGATTACTTCGATGGATTGACTTGCGTTAACTGGAATTTGCGTTGAAAAGAATTTGCTTTGCTGATCGGATATAGGCTGGCTGTCCAGCGTCATGTTCGATTCGAAGTGATCGCCCAAAGGGTGATAGCCACCGTTCGAATCTGCGGCTACGCCTCCGGCAGAAAGAGTCACCACCGTGCTCAAGCCGCTACCCGGATCGCCCGCGGGAAGTTTATCGATCAAGTTCTTATCGACATCGACGTGTGCAGACGGATCATTCTCGATTACCGCAGCCGCGTTTGACGTTACATCTACGACGGCGTTCGCAGTGCCTACGGCCAGCGGAATCTTGACAGCTATGGGCACCGAAGATCGCACGTCCAACGTTTGCCGCGTTGTTGCGAACCCTGTGGCCGAAGTGATCAGCTCGTATGGGTTTGGCGGCACGTTGCTGAATTGGAATGCACCGTCCTTGTCTGTATTTGCGGTGCGGCTGTAACCGGTGACGGCATTGGAAAGCGTGACGGTTGCGTTTGGGATTGTCGCGTTATTTGGGTCGACAACCACGCCGGTCACAGTTCCGGCAGTCAGCGATTGTGCCGACGCGTAGCAGCACAGCATCAATGGGATGAAGACTGCGAAAAATGACCGAATTACAATGCGATTGGATCGGTTACTCATTACATTTACTCCTCTAATCATCGAATGAAGCCTCGGCCGAAATGAATTCGATTACACCTGTAGTGAACGAATTCGTTTCCGGCCTTGAAATGACCGAGTGGTCGCTAGCCTTGCGGCGACGAAACGGACAACAAAGGGCCGGTTTGATTAGAGGGTAATTGGTGGAGCGCGACCGCGAGACGCAGTCGTTGAAAGGGAGCCGTCGCTAAACTGATTTAAAGAAAAGTTTATTTGAACATCGGTCGGAGTCAGCACGAAGAGCGGCGCAGCAAAGGCTGTGCTCGATAGGCCTCTTTGGAATTGGCAGACCAGGCAGTCACGTTCCAGCGGCGTCTTAGTTGACGACGTACTCTGCTCACCGTCTGTAATCAGATTAGCGTTTAGCTCGGTGGAACTTTGCGATGCGCTTGCGTTCTGCGACGAAAGTTCATGATGGTGCAAGACCTCAACGGACGAGCCGTAGCAAATGAGGAACAGTAAGAGATAGCTCAGGAATCGCGAGCTGCGCGCTTGTCGCATACGAGAGGTTGAAAATGTTAGGACTCTCGTCATCGGTGCCTTATGAGCCACTTGAAAGTTAGACGGTGTAGCTTGAAGTGTCAACCGTCAAACGCATTCTACCATTCAACGTTGCCGCATCGATCGAGGTTACGCGAAACATTCCTTTTGGCCGCATTCCGCAGTGCGCAGTTGGCAACGGATGCCGCGCGTGGGGTCTAAAGGGGGTTACGATTTACAAAGGAAGCTAGGCAAGTTGTACTGGTTCTAAAGAATTGGAAGCAATAAGTTGCCGGGCGCTATTGGAACCAATAAGTTGCCGGAGCGGCAAATTAATGGTTCAAGTCACACAAGTAGTAGTGTAAGTATTCTCGCCTCTTAATTGGTGCCCCCGCAGGGATTCGAACCCCGAACCAACAGATTATGAGACGGTGCGGAGGGCATCAACCAGGCGAGACGAAACGGGATAACCCAATATTTACCGAATCCGCAGCCGTCAAAGTAAGTTAAGGATCGCTACGTATCAGCACGTCATCGCGCCATAATCGCGCCATCTTTTGAACTGGTTATCCCAGCCGAACTTCAACTGTTTAGCCCGTTGTGAATCCTGTCGATGGCATCTTGAATCAAGGCCGTTGAATGCGTTGGATCTAGTTAGTGGTTCCTAAGATAATGCTCTTAAGAACCTTATGCGGGGCCGTTGAACTTTCTCTCAAAGTTACCCACGACATCCAGTATGTCGTCGAATTGTGGGACCTCGCCGAAAAACATCTCATCCTTCATGGCGGCGTAATCGCCTCGCCAGCCGTCAACTTGATCCTTCGCAGGCAGAAGGCGTAACGACCCCGGTCGCAGTGTGGAGTAGTCTACCCAATTGTGAGCGAAAAAAATCCGACGGTGATTAGCCACGCGCTCGAACAAACCCTCATCTGCTATAGCGTCAGCTGCCACTCCCTTTCGAATTAAGGCCCAGAGGTCGTAGTAATGTCTAGCAAGAGGTCTCGTCCTTGGTTTGTTGGCGGGACGGAAGGTTTCCTCATGTAGAAGCATGGCCTTCTCCCAGAAGGTCCGGCGCGCCACAACAGTGCTGACTGAGAATTCTCCACTACCCAGCAGATCTGGGAAGGCCTCAAAAATATAGGGGCGAAGCACGGTCGTTTCCCGAGGTTCGGGATCTGATCGCGCACCGAGTTCAATTTTGACCACCGGTCGCAGATAGGCGACGCTAGCTTTGAGAGCGCCTGGGTAAGTGAACAACAAGGTCTGCTGATCTTTGTCCTCCTGAGCGTCAGCCAAAAGCAGTGACCATTCGGCAGACTTTGGCAGCAGAGATTGAAATCGTTCTTTCAGGGCAGGCCTAAGATCGTGATCGATCCAGTGGGCACTTTGCTTTACAAGTTTTTTTCGCTGATTACCGCTCAGCTTTGGACCACCAAAGCCGAGAAACTCACGGTCGATCACGATATCAATATCTTCAGAAAACCGCTCAATGAGTTTCCATGCTTTGGAAAGTGACGTTCCACCTTTAAACGCAAAATGGTCACCCCACTCTGGCAGGTTGAATAGCTCCCGAAGAGTCCAGCAGACCCAAAAGTCCTTTTCAATGCTCGCCGGAGGCAGGCCCATATTAGCTTGGGCTTGCTCGTAATACACTCGTTGATCTTCGGCAGAGAGTTTTATGAAATTGTCCATAATTCAACCTCGGGTCGGTGGTGCGACTTGACGAATGATGTCAGCAATCCAAGCAGGGGCATAGCGAACATCCTTCAGTAATTGCAGCTTGTCGTCATCTGAAAGCCGATTCCTCAAAGTCTGGATTGTGGAATCGTTCCCGTGGCGAGGGCCCAAGTGTCGGAGGGCTTGAATAACAAGTCCACTGACTCTCCCTGCTGTGGCCATGTTGCGGGGTGTCGTGCGCTTTAGGACAATTTCTTGATTGTTGATTCGCACCTTGCGACCTACGCCTTCGGTAAGGAAAACTACTCTCATTGGAACCTGGTCAGACAATCCGAGAAGATTTGCGGCATAGGCGCCTGAAGGTTGAAGACGAGTGGCGTCCCTGCCTGCTAATGCTTTCGCAATGGCATCCGGCGACGGAGATAGGATACCTAGTTTTGGGTGTTGTTTTGGATAGTCATAGAGTCCCCGAGCAAGGCGCCGTATAGTTTTTTTTCGGTTAAGCCGGCTTAGTGCACCCCCTACTGAGCGGGGGTCTCCTAATGACGCGAAGTCACTTGGGGTAAAGGCCCAACCCCTCCCCTTTCCATATATCTTCGCAACGACTTTATCTTCAAGGGTTTGCATCGGTATTTTGACCGTTAATTTTTTGAAAAAACTATATACTTTTTTCAGTTGAAGCTCAAGGTATATATACCAGAGTACGTCCCGAGAGAGCATACCGTTGAGCTTCTTAATCTACGGAGTCTATGCGATATAACATAAGTTCCCATGACGACCGACGAGAAGTTTAACTCCGCAAAACCTAAAATAGTGGCTACTTTCATGAGCTCTGGACTCAGATTCTTCATAAAAAAGCAAGTAGCTGACGTCATTGCCCGAAACCGGCGCGGCTGGGGTTTAGCAGACGTGCCCGTTGAAAAGCTCTTACTGTTCTTACTCGAGGAAAGCGACCTACACGAAGTTACACTTAAGTCAAAGCACCCCAAAGTTAGCGATGAAGTTCGTTACATTTGGCAAAATCCGTCAGTGTATGCGGTGGCGTTATCGCTTAAAAACAATTGCTACCTAACACACCAGACTGCCCTAATTCTCAACGGGCTAAGCGACGAATTACCAAAAACCATATATGTGAACTATGAGCAGAGCCCTAAGCCCAAAGGAGGGGGTCTTTCGCAGGAAAGTATCGACAAGGCGTGTGCTAATGCCCAGCGACAGTCGAAGCTCATCTTTTCTTACCAAGGTACTGAGATTGTCGTAATCAACGGCCAATTCTCAAACAGACTTCAAGTAACTCGCATTCCTGGTACTCGCGGAGAGCTATTGGACGTCACGTCAGCAGAACGAACATTAATCGACGCCACAAAGCAACCTGTCTACGCAGGCGGTGTTGCGCAAATACTTTCGGCATTTCGACGAGCGAAACCCACCCTTTCCATACGTGCGTTGATCGAAACGCTCAACACGTTGGCGTTTGTATACCCTTATCACCAAGCGATCGGTTTTTATATGGACAGAGCCGGCTACTCCGCGACCCAGACTTCCAAGCTCTTAGCTTTTGGAATCTCTTTCGATTTTTACTTGGCCTATGAACTTGATTCTGACAGAAAGTATGATGAGAAGTGGCGCATCTACTACCCACGAATTCTTGATTCTCAGCTGCACGGAGCAACCGTGTAGGGTAGCCTCCGTTTCATTCGCCCCAACCTTCAACTAAGTGTCGGCGAGGCAGGATCAACAAGGCGAGACGAAACGAGATAACCCAATATTTA
>CBFHBI010000144.1:0-6540 GCA_965653755.1 uncultured Blastocatellia bacterium | reverse complement strand
TGTATTCGTGCCAACCGCGGAGCCTCCATATTATCGCTTCGAAATAACTTCGCTGGCCGGCGGACGGCGTCTTCTTTCTGACGATATCGCGATGCTCGAATCGGTGGCCCTAATGGTGGCCCGGCGCATCGATGGTTTGCGCGTTACTCATGAACGTTGTGAACAGAATCTGCGCGAACAGGAAATTAATAAGCTGGCGACTGAAGCCCAACTGCGCGCGTTGCGGGCGCAAGTCAATCCGCATTTTCTCTTTAATGCGCTCACTACTATAGGGCATTTGATTCAGACAGCTCCCGATCGTGCGCTGGAGACGCTCATGAAACTCACTAGTCTGCTTCGCGGCGTGCTGCGAACTGAGGGCGAGTTCGTTACCCTGGAAGAAGAATTCAAACTCATCGCCTCATATCTGGACATCGAGAGAGCGCGCTTTGAAGAAAGATTACGAGTGTCGATCGATGTGCCGGAAGAATTGCTTTCGAAACGATTGCCTTCGCTGCTGGTCCAACCACTGGTCGAAAACGCAATCAAACACGGCATCGCGCCCTCACGGTTTGGCGGTGAGTTAAGCGTCTGCGCTCGCCTTGAGCAAACCTCGGCCAATCAGAGTCCCGACGGAGAGGTGCTCAGCATCAGTGTCATAGATACAGGTATTGGCGTGAGTGAGATCGAATTGGCCCGTGGCCGCAAGCGCGGCTTTGGCATAAGTAATATTGAAGAGCGGCTACGGTTCTATGGTGGGAAGTCAGCTTCACTGCTAATCAGGAGTACGCCCGGAGCCGGTACAATGGTTGAACTTAAGGTGCCGGTGATGATGACGGAGCCTATGTCACAAACGGCAGGCTCGCTGACGAACAGAAGAGAGAAGAAAGCTTGAACGCAAAACTCAGAGTTGTGATCGCGGATGATGAGCGACCTGCTCGATCGTTTTTGGCCGCCATGCTGCGTGCGTTTGAAGATGTGGAGATCGTCGGCGAGGCAACCAACGGCACCGAAGCGGTCGATCTGATCGAAAAAGAAAAGCCAGATCTCGCGCTGCTCGATTTGCAAATGCCCGAAGTTGACGGCCTTGGTGTGGTCCGCTTATTGCGGAAAAACACAATGCCCCTGATCGCCTTTGTCACTGCCTATGATGAATTCGCAGTGCGGGCATTCGATGTTAACGCGGTCGACTACCTCTTGAAGCCGGTTGAACGCGCTCGCTTACGCGAGACACTTAATCGCGCGCACGAACGGCTCGAACGTGAAGACTTTCGGGCTGAAGAGACATCTCATGTCCGCGCAGCGGTCGCCGAATACGATGCCGCGACCACCCGAGGAACATATCTGGAAAGAATTCCGGTGCGCGAACGCAGTGAGATTATTCTGCTGCCGGTGCGAAAAATTGCGTCGGTAGTTGCGGACGGTGAGCTGCTGCGGATCACAACGGCAAACAATGAGCGGTATTCGATAAATTATCGGCTCAAGGAACTGGAAACGCGACTTGATCCAAATCTCTTCGTCAGGCTGGCTCGTGGGAGTCTGGTGAATATCGAAATGATCGCCCGCGTCAGTCCGCTGCCCGGCGGCACCTTCGCCGTGACGCTCAATAACAATCAACAATTGCAGAGCAGTCGATTGCAATCGCGTATTCTGCGTGAGAGTTTGCTGAAACTTTGATGCTTTCGTGGTTCGACTTTCGTGCGACGCCACCTGATCATCGGACGCCGGACTCACGAATGTCCAGCGTTCCATTCGTAGCGTCAAGAGTGGCTGCGACGCCAAGGGGCAACGTGAGTTGATCGTCAGTGTGCCCAATTGTCAGGCCGTATAGAACCGGCACTTTCAAACCGCCCAGAATGTTGTCCAGCACCTCTCCCAGCCCATATGGAATTGCGGTCGAAGGCTTGAAATCTTTTGGCCGGCAGTCCTGACATTCGCCAAAGATAACGCCAGCCACGCCATCGAACTTTCCCGCGAGCCGCAGATGCGTCAACATCCGATCGATGCTGTATGGCTCTTCGTCCACGTCTTCCAGAAATAGAATCTTGCTCCGCGTTTCGATTTCGTAAGGCGTGCCCATCGTATTCGAAATCAACGTCAGGTTGCCGCCTATCAAACGACCCGATGCAGTTCCCGGTCTAATCACACGCAAAGTATGAGTTGGGCGCAGCTGGTTACTTTCCGGCGGATTCGTGATCCTGCCGACGGGCTGAGTTTCAAATAACGCTTTGCGAAAATATTTCTGCGTGTAATCGGTAAACCGCGAGAGCGTGATCGGTCCATGAAAGGTGACGAGCTTTGCGTGCTTGTTAATCGCCAGGTGCATCGCGGTAATATCGCTGTAGCCTAAGAAGATCTTCGGATTGCGATGAATCAGATCGTAATCAATCCGATCCAGCAGATGCATCGAGCCGTAACCTCCCCGAATAGCGAATACAGCCTTTACTTCCGGGTCACGAAACATCGCATGCAAATCATCCAAACGCTCGTTAATCGAGAGATGATAGTCGCCCATGCGCTTGCCGGCGTTCTTCGCCATCTTCATCTTCAATCCGAAATATTTAAGAGTGCGTTCAGCGGCAGCGAGCCGATCAGGATCGGGAACGTAAGTCGCGGGAGTGATCAGGCCGACCGTGTCCCCCTCGCGTAAGGCCTGGGCGCGAATATATTCATCGGCAGGAGTGCCGGCGCCGCCAACGGTCCAATGCACCAGCGGCAGGGCCGCCGCCGTGCCGAGACTCGCGAGAAAATTCCTGCGTCTCATCATGATCGTTTTGAAATTGAGACCCGTTTCGCTTTGCGATAGTGTTCCATAAATCAACGGGATAATATCACTAGAAGAGTGTCACGGAAGGACTTACACTCTCACAATTCCGAGACCCGCGTTATCCCTGCGCGCCGAAACGCCAGTCGCGCATTTCCCCTGACATTTGAAGGTCCCCCATCTTGGCCCCAACTCCGGCTCGAAATCCAAGTGATTCTAAAGACTCTCCAATCGAAGTTGTTGTTACAAAGTGAGTTGTGACGCCTGTGGCGGTGAGCCTAAGCAACAAGCGTACCTAGCACCCAGTCCGTTGCGTTTATTTGAACACGAAAAATGTAGCTTGCTAAAGATTCCGTTGACGTTCCGATCATAAGTGAAGTGGTTGAGAGTAACTATTCGATCATTAATAAGTCCATTGCGAACTTATCGAGTGACGGAGGAGTAAAGGCTAACATTTTGAATCTGTTGGTGCCGAGGGTGGGAACAATTCACCTTCCTTAAATCACCACTATTCCTGGACTTGTGGGATCTGCCGATCCTACCTGTCACAACTGAGTCACATTTATCTAAATCGTGATCACATCTAACCGCTTGCGGCCGCGCTTAGGACCGGCTTTATCACTTTACAGAAACCGCACTCTTCTTTCCTACAATCTACTGGAAGGGACGACAGTCGCCTCTTCCCTGATTCGTGACCGCTGCAGATCAAATGCTCAGATATGCATGAAAAGCGGCTGCAAATAATTGACGAGAGTGCGACATGTATAGCTCAAGACGATCAGTGTACTGCCGGCCTGGCTTCTGCATGCCCTGTCTCATCCTCGGACTAATTCGATGCTGGATGCCTTATCGAACGGCAGGGGGCATGACCACTACAGGCCGTTCCGCCCGCAATCGCCTGTCGTTGACTCTTACCTTAGTTCTCGTTTTCCTTGTTATTCCCTCTCTGCCGCTCTGCTACGCCCTCTATCGCAATTATCGATGGGAACAAATGCAGCCACCAACAACAGTAGTACCCGATCTGATGGGTTTGACTCTGGAGGCTGGCGCAGTGCGAGCTCAATCCGCCCATCTAGAAACCAAAGTGCTCGGAAGGACATGGTACACGGATCTATCGCCCGGTCGCATCACTCTGCAATCGCCTCAAGCCGGCCAACGTGTTCCGTTCGAAACCACGATCGGGCTCGAACTTGCCGTCATGCGACCTGCCTTTGCGCCGTCACTCGTCGTGAATCAAGAAGGATCCAGGCGCAAGGGGACGTGGCGGCGCTTTCTGTCGCTTAAGGCTCGTCGTAGAGGTCGGCGCAGGAGTCACAGCCATGTGGCACGGGCCAACCGACTACTCCCGAATCAATTTTGTCGCCCTCCACCTAAATAGCTCTTACTCCTTTATTGACCGGTTGCGATCCTCGCCATTATTCGGCTAACGCCGAGATTGGACTTAAAATTCTCTACGACCAGCCTACAGGCACCCGGAGGAACACGTCTGTGTCTAAGAAACAGTCAACCAAACAGATGAAAACTCGAAGAGCCAAGAAGACTATCGTAAAAGGCGACACCTTTGAGGCTAGCAGCGGCAATGTGTTCGACGACCTAGGGCTTCCGGACGCCGACGAATTATTAATAAAGGCAAATCTAGCGATTACCATCACGGAACTAATTGAGCAGAAAGGTTGGACACAAACGGAAACGGCGCGACGGATCGGCATAGATCAATCGAAGCGGTCTAACCTACTGCGGGGCAGACTTATCGGTCTTTCTGGCGATCGTCTTTTGGCCATCCTCAATCGCTTAGGCCATAGTGTCGAAATTCGCATTTGCGCGAAGGAAAGTGCTCCAGAGCAAACCCGGACGCACGTGACCATGGCATAGGCAATTGCGATCATATCCGAACCTATTGCCGTCAGCAGATCGAACCGGAGCCTGGCTCGATGCCGAGAGCCGAAGTCTGGAGCTCAAAATGCTTTTCGTTGCTCGCACGAATACTCATGGGAGGATCGACGCGCATCAAGGAATCTTCTCAACGAACTCTGCAACAACAACAAAGCGGCCTTCATTACTGGTCGCAGTTAATACAATAGAAGAAAACGCAGGACTAATAGGTTTAAGGGTAATCGCCTGATGCTTCCACGAGTCGCCGTTGCGAACCTTGTCGCTTTGATATTGTTTAAGTGTGTAGCGTTCTCCAGTATCAAGATCGACGCCGTTCTGACGTTCGACGAGCACGATTTTGACTTGGCGAGTGCCGGTGACTGGCGACTTAAATAAATACGAACCGTCGGCAATAAGTGGTTCCATCGATTCGCCGACAACCTGCGCGACAAACATCCCACGACGCAGCTTGTGTTTCGTCTTGAACTGAACCGACTCGAAATTCTTTTCGTCGACCTTCTGCGGATCGCTAAACGCGCCGGCAGCGATCTTGAGAGGGACCAACGGCACACACGTTACATACAGGTCGCGACGTTTTGGTTGTACTGGCTGGGCAGTTCCTCATTGGTTCCCTTAACAGTCGTATTATTCTCTGGAGCGTCTCCATGAAAAAGATCTCGTCATCGCGCTAGACGTCCCGCGCAAACAGATAGTCGACATTACCGAGTTGGGCACGAAAAGAACGATAATCAAACAAGTAAATATCCAAATACTGAGCCACCGCGAAAGAGCAGAGACTGGCAAGAAAGAAGAAGAAAGGGCCTCGCCAAAACAACTGCCATAGCGGGTGGATAAGGATCCCATTGTTTTGGTGCGGATGACGCTGTTGCTTTACATAACAGATCTTTCAGCGCTTTCCTTTAGCGAGGTCTGAGCTCGAGAAAAGCGACTCGTGAATTCTCGCGCAGTCTACCGATTGTCGCTTTTGATGACAAGGATTAATTTCGCGAGCACGCACTTTTCTTGGCACAAAAAGACGGCATTATTACGCCTCGAGGATTAGAATCTTCAGATGGCGTCCATTGGTTTATAGGAGTTGGCAGACAACGACTGACTTACACACATGCAAGAAGTAATCAACATAATGACGCTCGTTCGCGGAATAAGAAAGTTATTTGTCATCGAAAATGACGATCTGGCCACGTTTGAGAAGTTGGTTGCTTTCTGTTCTGAAGATCTGAACGGCATTCGTACCCTGATTCTGCTGAATGATGAAAGGTTATTCTCAGACAACACGATTGCTCTAGTTAAAGCCCACGACCCTGATGCAATTCTGAATTACTCCAAAGCAAGCGTGGAATCTCTCTACAACCAGTTTCGCACTAAGGTTGTGACGACAAATCACCAACCCGGCGAGCTCCGGGGTTACCGAACGCACTTGGCAACTGTTCAGCAGTATCCCGCCGTTCTCCGAAATATGTTCGCCTACCAGGGTAAGAGCCTCACGCTCGATGATACGGTCTTTGCGATGCTCAGCGGTTCTGGCGAGGATGGAGAAGACAAGCGGGAATCAACATCGCGAACAGTTAACGAGTTGTGTTTTGCGGTCAACTGCGGCCTTGTCAGTCCACGCTTCTTCGATATGAGGAAGTTCGGCGTGTTTCGTGACCTCAAGATCGAGACAATAGCGAACTATCGCCAATTGATTGACGCTATCCGTAATGAGGATGCATTCATTCAAATCTCAACCTATTTTGCCGGCAACGGCACAACCGGGAGCATTTGGGAAATCGATCATAATGTCGATCAACCTTTTCAGGATCGCGCGACTGCCATAATCGGGGCGGCGAATGATCTGACAGCGCTAACTTACTTTTGGAATGAGCGCGCGAGTAATGAACGTAGCAAGATCGTTTGGCTTCCCA
>CBFHBI010000143.1:0-6588 GCA_965653755.1 uncultured Blastocatellia bacterium | reverse complement strand
CGGGGCCTGCCCAGCGCTACTATATAGTCAGTAGCCGACTTGTGAGTGCCAGATGATCCGGTCTTACGTTGATACCGATTACGAAACTGTATCTCGCTCGCGTTCGCCGCGAATAAGACCGTCCCGTGTAAAAAATCGAACAACCGAATCGCCCTCGGAAGTTTCATCACCAACTGCTGAGCGACCCAAAGATCTTCCGGTTTCAACACTCGCACCGCTAAAACGCGGTCACGCAATTTCCTTCATGGCGTTGTTTCTGTTTACGGTTGTGCTTTACGCGCGGCCGGCCGATTTTTATCCATCGGCGGCGACGAACTCGTTGGCGCTGATCATAGGTATCATCACCGTCGCGACGTTTGTGCTTTCGCAACTGGCTTTGGAGGGCACGCTGACCGCGAGACCTTCGGAAGTCAATCTCATCCTGGTCTTTACGTTGACGGGAATCGTCTCGATTCCATTCGCTATCAATCCCGCCACAGCCTGGCATGAGTTCAGCGGCACCTTTATTCGCTGCATTGTCATATTCATCGCGATGGTCAACATCGTGCGCACTGAAAAGCGTTTGAAGGCCGTAATGTTGGTCGCACTCGCGACCGGCATCTGGTTGAGCTTCGGCGCTATGAATGACTATCGCCTGGGACTGATGACTGTTGAAGGTTATCGCGCCGGCGGGCGTGGAGAGGGAATCTTCGGCAACTCAAACGACATGGCGTTGTTTTTGGTGACGCTTATTCCAATCGCGATCGTTTTCGTCATTCAATCGCGCAGTCCACTAAAGAAATTTATTTTTGGCGGAGCCGCGCTGTTAATGACTGTAGGAATAGTCTTGACGTATTCGCGCAGCGGTTTCATTGGCTTGCTTGCCGCAACGGGATTCTTAGCCTGGAAACTGGGCAAGAAAAGAAAAATTGAAATCCTGTTTGGCGGCGCCGTTCTGATCGCCATCCTGTTAGCGCTCTCGCCGGGTTACGCTCTGCGCCTCGCTTCAATCGTGGCGCCGAGTCTGGATCCCGTCGGTTCATCAGAAGCGCGCGAGGGCGAACTACTTCGGTCGCTGTACGTCGCGATTCGGCATCCGTTGCTTGGGATTGGGATGGGGAATTACGCGTCGGAAATGTCCTACCACAAACTGGTGACTCACAACTCGTACACGCAAGTGGCTGCCGAGATGGGCGCGCCAGCGCTGGTTTGCTACACGCTGTTTCTGGTGAGGCCGTTAGGAAAGCTGGCCCAGATTGCGCGCGACACTTTTCAAGTCAAAGAAAATTCGCACTTCTATTTTCTGGCGCTGGGGCTACAAGCGTCGCTCATCGGTTACATGTTGAGCAGTTTCTTCGCGTCGGTAGCGTATCTCTGGTATGTCTATTACCTCGTCGCCTATGCGGTGTGTTTCCGGCGAATCTACGAATCATCAACCCGGAGAGCGGTAGTGATCGAAAAGCATAAGCAAAGCACGGAAAGCCCTACGCTTGCCGTCGGCGATTCCGAAGCAGCAATCATATGAATCTAAAGCTGGCAGCCGAAATTATTTTCTGGATGAGCGTTGCGGCGATTCTCTACACGTACGCCGGTTATCCAATGCTGCTCGCAATCGTCAGCCGCTTCCGCTCGCGTGAAATTCGACGCGCAGCTTTTCAGCCGCGTGTAAGCATCATTATCACTGCCTACAACGAAGCGCGTGACCTCGCAGAAAAGTTGGAGAACACACTGGCGCTCGATTATCCCCGCGAGCTAATGGAGATTATCGTCGCGTCGGATTGCTCGACTGATGCCACGGATTCGATCGTTGCGTCGTTCGCAGCGCGCGGCGTGAAGTTGGTGCGGCAAACGCGCCGGCTGGGCAAAACGTCCGCACAGAATCTGGGCGTCGAAAATTGTCAGGGCGAGATCATTCTGTTCTCTGATGCGACCAGTCTCTACCAACCTGATGTGCTGCGTGCATTGCTGCCAAACTTCGCCGACGAAACTGTTGGTTGTGTCGGTGGGCGTTTGATTTATGTCGATCCGAGTTCGTCAAGTGTGGGCCGCGGCGCACGCTCTTACTGGAGCTACGAGACGTCTTTGAAGCAGCATGAGAGTCGCATCTGTTCTTTGATCGGCGTTTCCGGATGTCTCTACGCAGTGCGCCGGTCGGCGTATCGGCCGTTGTACGCGGAAGCGTGCAGCGATTTCATTATCGCAACTAAGATGGTTGAGCAAGGTTTGCGCGCTGTTTATGAACCGAACGCTCTCTGCCGAGAAGAAACCAATCGCCGCTCGCGCAAAGAATTGAGGATGCGCGTCCGCGTAATCGCGCAAACGCTAAATGATTTATGGCGGCATCGCGCCATGATGAATCCGCGACGCAGCGGCTTCTATGCCGTCGAGCTTTTTTCGCACAAGGTTATGCGGTACTTCGTGCCGTTGTTTTTGATGGCGATTTTTGCCGCCTCAGCCGCTCTGTCCAGGGCTTCGACACTTCATCAATGGTTTTTCTTCATGCAATCGATTGGATATGTCTGCATGGCGCTATCGTGGTTGCTGGAAAGTCTGGGCGTGCGCAACCGGTTTCTGGCTCTACCACATTATTTTGTCCTGGCGAACGTCGCGTCACTCATCGGCATGGTCAGGTTCCTGCGCGGTGACAGATATGCGCATTGGGAACCGATTAGGTAAATCAACCAGCACGCGTATCACGGAGTCTTTGTGAAGCTTAAGTATGAAATCGCCGTAATTTCTGTAGGCACGCTGATGCTGGTCGGCCCGCTCCTGCTCTGGCGCCGGGCTCCGCGATTCGTCCGCGATTTTTTCACGGCTACCACGTCGCCCCTTAACCTCGCGATCTTTCGCATTGTTCTATTCGTCGTCATCCTCGGTTCATTTTCGATTCACAATGTCCAGTGGTTTGCGGCGCTGCCGGCTGATCTCCAATTTCCGCTGCCGGGCCTAAGCGTCGTGCTGGGATATATTCCCATCAACGAAAATGTCGCCTGGTATGCGTCAGTGGCCCTTACGATCACTTGCGTGCTTTGCCTGATCGGACTGTTTACGCGGGCCTCGCTGGTGATCAGTCTGGTGCTTTCGATCTATGTCCTCGGTATTCCGCAGTTGTTTGGCAAGGTGGATCATTATCATCACCTGATCTGGTTCATCCTTATCCTGGCGGTCTCGCCCTGTGCCGACGTCCTCTCCTGTGATGCCGTGCGCCAATCGTGGAAGCGGGCTGATCGCGGTGTCACCGAACCACCAGCGCCCGCAATTGCCTATGCTCTGCCTTTACGATTTGTCTGGCTCCTGATGGGCGTGATCTATTTCTCCGCGGGTTTCTGGAAGGTTTGGACCAGCGGCCTTGCGTGGGCATGGAGCAATAACCCGCGCAACCTCATGTACAACAAGTGGGCCGAGTTATCCGGCTGGACGCCGCTCTTTCGGATCGATCTGCACCCGCTGCTTTTCAAGTTGTCCGCACTGTTTACGCTGGCGTTCGAGTTGTCGTTTATCGTCCTAATTTTCTTTGCCACCGTCCGCTGGCTTGCGCCCCTTGGCGGGCTGGCATTTCACAATGCGACGAATCTCTTTATGCGGATTTCATTCTTGAACCTACAGGCCTGTTACGTCGCATTTGTGGACTGGAGCGGTGTTTTTAAGTGGATGGGACAGCGGATTTTCGCGGAAGACATGTATCTGATTTATGACGGTAACTGCAGGCTCTGCCGCCGCACGGTCGCATCGTTGCGCACGTTCGATATTTTTGAGCGGGTGAGCTACGTTAACGCGCTCGATGCCTCAGCTCTTGAGCGTGCCGGACTGAGCGGCTGTGATGCAAACGGGTTGCGCGATATTCACGCCCGGCGCGGAGCCCGGTCGTGGCAGGGCTTTCCAGCATATCGCGAATTGATAAAGCGCTTGCCCTTGTTGTGGCCCGCAATTCCGTTGATGTACGCGTGGCCAATAACTTCGATCGGGCGCCGCACCTATCGACACATTGCAGATTCGCGAACCTGCAAGCTGGGCGAAAACTTCGCGGCACCTGTGGCTCACAGAAAATCGGTTTTTGCCGTTGGTTTGGTTGGCTGTCTGTTGACCTATTTGGCGGTACTTAGTGCGATCGGGAAGCTGCATTCCTGGCCGATTTCCTGCTACCCGTCATTCGAAGACATTGATCCTCCGGAAGTGCGCATGCTCACCATCGTTACCGAGGACGAGCGCGGCGAGACTCGCGAACTGCGACCAATTGAACGCCAAAGCCTCACGCAAATGCCGCCGGAGCGGCTGATGGGCCTGCAGAATCGCCTGCTGTCGATTAATGATGATGGGGAGCGCGTCCGCCGCTTGGAAACGTTTTGGAATCTATGCCAACGCGAGGATCCTGCGCTGCGCAACCTTACGGTCAAAAGATTTTACGGCGACACGATTTCGACGCTGCCGGAAGATCGGAGCCGCGCACCTGTGAAGCGTGAGTTGATAGCCGCAATGCCGACTATCGCGAATCAACGCTTGATGGAGAACTCTTCACTTACAGCCGCACGAGACGAAGCCAAGTGAAGACTGCCTGAAAAAAGTCATGTGTGGAATTGCCGGATTTGTGGAAAACGATCCGCATCGCGACCAACGCGAAGCGCGGGCGGTGCTTGACCAGATGTGCCGAGTGATCGCGCATCGCGGTCCCGACGATCAAGGCATCTTCGTCGACGATCGCGCGGCCATCGGAATGAGACGGCTGTCAATAATCGATGTGGCCGGCGGCCATCAGCCGATGTCCGGTTGCGATCCGTCCGTCAAGATCGTTTTCAATGGCGAGATCTACAACCATCATGACCTGCAACGCGAACTCGAAGCGCGAGGCCATCGTTTCAAGACAAGCTCCGACACGGAAACCATCGTTCACGCTTACGAAGAATTTGGGTCGCGTTGTGTCGAGCAACTACGCGGTATGTTCGCCTTCGCGATTTGGGACGCGCGCGCATGCAAGTTGTTCCTCGCGCGCGATCGCGCGGGCAAGAAGCCTCTCTATTACACGATCACGCGCAGCGGAGAATTCATCTTCGGTTCTGAATTGAAATCGCTGCGCGAACATCCTGAATTTCGCGGCGACGTTAGCCTGGAGGCGCTCGATGCTTATCTGTCTTTTGGATATGTTCCCGATCCTTTGACAATTTTTCATAATGTCCACAAGCTCGCGCCCGGGCACCGCCTCACGTTCGAAGACGGCCGCGCACATCTTGAGCGGTACTGGGATTTTCCTTACGAAGATGCGCAAACAGATCCTTTCCGCACTGAGGACGAATGCCTAGAAGAGTTGCGCGCTCTGCTCGATGAAGCTGTGCGCGTGCGGCTTGAGTCGGAAGTTCCGCTGGGAGCATTTCTTTCAGGTGGCGTCGATTCGAGCACGGTCGTGGGGTTGATGTCGCGTCACGCGACGCAGCCGGTGAAAACTTTTTCGATTGGCTTTTACGAAGACAGCTACAACGAACTGAAGTATGCGCGCGTCGCGGCGCAAAAATTCGGCACGGATCATCATGAGTTCATCGTCACGCCGGACATTTGCGCCATCGTCGATGAGCTGGTTTGGCATGTCGACGAGCCATTCGCCGACTCGTCCGCAATCCCGACTTACATGGTTTCGAAACTCGCCCGCGAGCATGTGACCGTCGCGCTTTCAGGTGACGGCGGCGATGAAGTGTTCGCCGGTTACGAGCGTTACGCGCTTGATCGGAAACGCAGCGGGTTTGCGCATTTGCCGCGCGTTCTGCGCGAGGGACTGATGCAACCGCTTGGGCGCAATCTGCCGCACGGCGCCTGGGGCAAGAATTTCGTGCACAACGTCGCGCTCGATCCGATTGATCGTTATATCGAAGACGTGTCGGTCTTCACGCGATTGAACAAGCGTTCGCTCTACACGAAAGACTTTCGCGCGCAACTCAACGGCGGCGAACCGGCGGCACAGTTTCGCGAAATCGCAAATCGCTCGCGCCGGGACGGGTCGCTGGATCCATTACTTTACCTCGACAGCAAAACCTATCTGCCCGGTGACATCCTGACAAAAGTCGATCGCATGACGATGGCAGTGTCGCTCGAGTCGCGCGCCCCTTTGCTGGACAACAAACTAATCGAGTTTGTCTGCACGCGAATCCCCGCCAGCATGAAAATGAAGGGTCTCGGGACCAAACATATTTTCAAGCGCGCCGTGCGCGACCTGGTGCCCGCCGAGATTCTCGATCGTCCCAAGCAGGGCTTCGGCATTCCGATCAATCAATGGATCAATCGGGAGATGCGCGAACGGGTGCGCGGGACGCTCACGGAAGCGCGCACGATCCAGCGCGGGTACGTTGAGCCGCAATACCTGAAAGTGCTGCTCGATGAACATGAACGCGGGCGCCGCGATCATGCCACTGAGTTGTGGGCACTGTTCATGCTCGAGTTGTGGCACCGCAGGTTTGTCGATGATACGAGATCGTCTCGACCCATTGACATTAACTTGCCGCGACTCGCGACCGTGATTTCGACTGAACCAGTCCGGCAACTGAACGGTTGATCTGAGAAGAACATGACGCCAAACGTCCTGCACCAGATCGACAGCTTTGAGCAAGGCGGCACTGAGCGCCAGGC
>CBFHBI010000142.1:0-6594 GCA_965653755.1 uncultured Blastocatellia bacterium | reverse complement strand
CCGCGCCCGACCCCCCAGCCTTCTTCCTCAATGACGAACTGCACGCTCACCAAGGTCGATCGTGCAGGTGCATTAACCTTGGTCCTGGTCTCGCCTCCGTTTTCTGTTCTAATGATCTTACCGCGGTCGCCGACGGCCCAACCCATTTTGGCGTTGCGAAAGTCCACGTGATAAAGCGTCGCTTGAGTGCCGGAAGGCTGTCTCACCCATGATTCGCCCGCGTCTTCGGTGTGCAGAATTGCTCCACCGGCGCCCACAATCCAGGCGCGTTTATCGTCGACGACATCGATGTGGATCAACTCCTGATTTGTGGGAGCTTTCAAAACTTGCCAGGTGACGCCCCCGTCGCGTGTGATCGCCAGGATGCTGTTGACGACGATGTCCCCGCGGCTGGCAGAGCCGACGACCCAGCCGCGCTTCTTGCCGTTGAAGCGCACGCTGTAGAGTTCAGGCAATGCGCCGCCGAAATCGCTGGGCGAGAACTTGTGAGCTTCCACCCAGGTGTGGCCGCCGTCTGATGTCTCGAAAATGCTGTCGATGGTTAAAGCGACGCCATGGTCCTTGCTCACGAAGTGAATGTCATTCACGGCAAGGCCCGTTCCTAAACGCCGCTCAACCCAGCTCGCGCCGGCATCTTCTGTGTAAGCGAGAAATCCGCCATCGCCGCCGACCCAGCCGCGCTTTGAGTCGAGGAAGTAAACCGCATTCAGATCTCGGCGGCCGGAGGGCACATGCGAAATGGTCCATCCATTCTGCGCCGCGGAAATGATCGCACATACGAGCACGCCGACCAGCAAAACAAGCACAGCTATAAAGCGGATGTTGCGAATCATTTGCCTCAGACGAGTTTTGCACATCAGATGTCAATTAACCAAAGCGCGAACACAGTTACGTCCTGCGAGGGGCTGCTGATCTTATAGCTCCCGCAATTTGGGGCTGCGGATCGCAACTGTGGCCACAAACAGCGCGATGATAATGCCGCCGGTCGCCAGGGTCCTCTGGACTCCGAAACGATGCGAGGCAGCGCCGGCAATCAAATTTCCTATCGGCATCGCGCCGACAAACGAAAGCATGAACATGCTCATTACCCGTCCGCGCATTTCGTCCGTCACCAATTTTTGCAGCAGCGTGTTGGTGACCGCTACTGAACAAACAATTCCGAAGCCGAGCGCAAACAGAAAGAACAAAGAAAAACGTACGCTGGTTGAAAGCGAAAAGCACACCAGGCAAATCGCAAACGCCAATTGACCGCAAAGGACGAACCAACCTTTGTGTCGAAAGTCGCCGAGATACGCGAGCCAGAGCGCGCCGAAAAGCGCGCCCGCGCCGGCCATTCCCTGCAATAACGCCAGCCCGGTCTCGCCCAAATGAAAAATGTCGCGCGCGAACACCGGCGTCATATAAATATAGGGCGCGCCGAACAAGCTGGCGACGGCCGAAATGATCAAAAGCAGCGACACGCGCGGTCGCCCGGCGACATAGCGAAAGCCGGCGATCAGATCGCCGATGAAGACGCCCTTCTGTTTGACTGAACGCGCCGGTCCATCGTCTCTTGCCTGTGGCTGATCGAATTTCACCAGCAGCATGGCAACGACCACGAAGACAAACGAGACGGCATTTGCGATGAAGCATCCGGCCAGCCCGAAGAGCTTGAATCCCACGCCGGCGCACACCGGACCAAGCACGCGCGCCAACTGAAATTGGGTTGAATTCAAGGCAATCGCATTGGCCAGGTCTTTGTGTCCAACTAAGTCGAAAACTAGCGCCATGTAAGAAGGACCGGCCAAAGACATGCAGCATCCATTCACGAACGAGAGACACAGAATCATCCACACCTGCACGACGTGCGTTGAGACCAGCACACCCAACGTGAGCGCCGACAGTCCCGCGACGACTTGCGTATAGATGAGCAGCTTGCGGCGATCGAAGAGATCCGCAAACACTCCACCGGCCAGAGTGAAGACCAGCCCCGGCGCGGTAGCCATGAAGCCATCGACGCCTAACCAGAAGGGTGAATCGGAGAGTTGCAGGACCAGCCACCCCTGGGCGACGGCCTGCATCCAGGTGCCGGTGTTGGAGAGAAATGCGCCCGACCAGAACAGTCTGAAGTTGCGATGCTGCAGCGCGCGAAACATTCCGCTCGCGCCGCGTTCGCCTCGAATATCAAGTTGTGGCCGGGCAGACATGAACAATGTTAATAACATCGGCGCGCCGGTTGCGCCAACTTGCGGAAACATCAGTCCGCCGCGCCGCGTAAAAGTCTCATACGATTCGAAAGTGACAAATCGATTTTTCTAAATCGTGTCCTAAATTGAAACGAACCTCTGCGTCTTTTTTCTCTGCGATCCTCTGCGGCTATGCTCATGATTGACCGCAGAGAGGAACGCAGAGTATTTCGCAGAGATACGCAGAGAAAAGCGAAAATTAAGACACTACCCACGAATCGACGTTGCAGACAATGGAGGACTATTTATGAGACATATTTCGATCGCCACCCGCGTGTCACAGATTGTCATAGTGATTTCAACTATCTCAATCGGTGTTGCCGCACAAACGCCGAGCCCGACACCAACTGCATCGCCGGCTCAAACCGTCGCGGCCATTCCCCCTGCGAATCCCGCAGATGTGGCAAGCGTGGATTCGATTATTGCAGCGGTTTACGACGTGATCTCCGGACCAGCGAAAACCGCTCGGAATTGGGATCGATTTCGCTCGCTCTTCATTCCGGGCGCGCGTCTGATTCCGACCGGCAGACGCCCGACGGGTGAAGTCGGTTCGCGCGTGCTCACTCCCGACGAATACATCCAACGCTCGAGCCCGGTGCTCGAACAGAATGGCTTCTTCGAACGCGAAGTCTCTCGCCGCGTTGAGAAATTTGGGAACATCGCCCACCTCTTCAGCACTTACGAATCGCGACACGCGAAAGAAGACGAGAAGCCGTTCGCGCGCGGCATCAACAGCTTTCAATTGATGAACGATGGCAAGCGCTGGTGGATCGTAACGATTTTTTGGCAGGCTGAGGACGACAAGAACCCGCTGCCGGCGGAATATTTAAGAAGCCGAAATTAGCTGCGTCGCCAACTCGAAAGCGAACCGCCCCGTCGGCCGCGACGTTCTGCCACAATCTCAGCGAGAATTGCCAGCGCAACTTCCTCGGGTGAAACCGCGCCGATATCGAGGCCGATGGGGGCGCGCACTCCGTTCAATTGTGCTTCATCGAAACCTTCTTCGCGCAGTTTCTCCAGCACGATATTCGTGCGGCGTTTGCTGCCAATCATGCCGAGGTAATCCGGATTAACCGCCAGCGCCGCGCGCAGACAGTCTTCGTCCTGTTTGTGTCCGCGGGTCACGATGGCGACTGAGACGCCACGGCCGCTGCCGGCGGCGGCGCGGATTGCCGCGGCCCAATCCAAAGCGGCAATCAAATTAATCTTTGACTCGGCCAGCGAAGCGAACAAGTCGCGCGATACAAACTCAGCGCGATCGTCGAGCAGAGTGACGCGATACCCGACCAGTGCGGCCAGGCGCGCGAGCGATGCGCCCACGTGACCAGCGCCGGCAACAATCAAATGCGGCTCGGTTTCGAGACGTTCGAACAGAACTAACGTTTCGGCAAACTGGCTGGGTTCGGGAGCGAGCTCGCCAACAGATGACATGCGCGCTTCGGCCCGGCTGCGCAGAAATTCCTGAGTCGCCGCCGCAATGACTCGAGTCAAGCCTGAATCGAATTCGCCAACCGTTTCGCCGGCTTCCGAGACAAACAATTTTGCGCCGACGGGCAGTTGATCGGATTGAATGATCGTGACGAGGGCCGCAATCGATCCGCTGTTGAGGGTTGCGTCAATCGCTTGGCGAATCGTCTTCGCAACTGTTTTTGATTCAGCGGATTCAGCCATTCACGATTGTGAGGATTTCCAAACGTCGATGAAAATATCCATCGTGCCGCCGCACACCATGCCTTCTTCGCTCGCCTCGTCGGCGGTCAACGAGAAATGATGAAGTGCCGCGCGGCCGTGGCGCATGGTTTCGCGCGCTTCGGCCCAGACTTCGGCTTCGACGCAGCCGCCGCCGACGGTGCCCGCAGTGTCGTTATTTTCAAAAAAGAGCATCTTTGCGCCGCGCCGTTGCGGCGTTGATCCCCGCGTGTGGGCCACCGTCGCCACGACTACGCGCTCACCGCGCGCATTGGCTTCGTCAATCAGGCGATAGAGTTCGTGTTGGGCGATCGTTGACATTCGGAGCGCACGCATCCTGCGTGCGGTTCACCGGCATCCTTGCCGGTAGCTGCGCGCAACATGCGCGCGAACCGCCGACTCGTCGGGAACAAGATGTCGGCGATCCTTTCCCACTTATGGACTCGGCGTGGCCGTTGGACTAGGCTGCGTCGAATTCGCCTGCGAGTTCGTCTGCGCATTCTGAATCGCCGCCCGGTCAGCCGCGTCGAGTTTCTTCTGCAAGCGATCGATTTCCGTGTCAGACGTAGCAATGGCCTGTTGGATGCGCTGCTCGCTCGCGTTCAATTGATCGAGTTGTTGTTGCGATCGAGTGCGATCGCCTTCCAATTGCTTCTGTCTTTGCGCGCGCATTTCTTCGGGACGCGTGGTGCCGTAACCGGCCGTGGCGCGTTCAATATTCTCCGGCTTCAAGTCAAACTCGAGCTGCTCCAGGTGCCCTGCCAGGTCCGCCTTCTTGGCCTGCACGTCGCGCAATTCACTGCGCAACTGCGAAGAGCGCTGTTCCGCGCGTGACAAGCGTTCCAGATCGGCCGTCGACTGCTGCGACGCCTGCATGTCGCTGAGTTTCTGATTAAGCTGATCGATCTGGCTGTACAACGATCGAATGGTTCGTTTTATTGATTCCGGATCGTCCGGCGCCGCCGAGTTTGAATTGCCGACGGAATTTTCTGAGCTATTCGAATTTGAATTGTCACCCGGCGAAGGTTGGTAGATTTCCGGATTAGTAATCTTCGGCCTTGACGAGCGGCGGCGCGTGCGCCTTTTCTTCTGTGCGGCTGAATCTACCAACGCTCCCGCCACGAGCGCGATTGCTACTACCACAATCACCAGCTTGCGAATTGAACCCTCAGGCATCTCCAAACCTCCGCGATAAATTGAGGGATGCTGGGCGCGTCAAGCAAGATGCTTCGCGCCGCTTTCTCTTACGATCGAACGTTCATCGTCGCCATTCGTTCCGAGAACCGAAGTCAGCTCATCTGCATTTGAAAGTTGATGGCCATCGCCCGCACCGATTGCGTCAGTGCGGCAACGCGAATAATGTCCGCGCCCGCGTCAGCGTACTTGCGCGCGTTATCCAGGTTCACGTCGCCATCGATTTCGATCGAGAGCGTGCTCGCCAACTGCCGCGCGTAATCGATACGATCTTTCGCGTCGTCCGCGGAGACGTCACGAAGGATCAGAACGCTCGCGCCGGCTTCAACGGCATCTTTAATCTCATTCACGCTCGACACCTCAGCCGCGATTCGATGAATGTGTCCAACTTTTTCAAACGCGCTCTTCACCGCCGTGCTGAGACCACCCGCAACGCCGGCATGATTCGTCTGCACACAAACGCCATCATCCAAGCCAAAGCGGCCATTGACCCCGCCCCCCAACAACACCGCGTATTTTTCCAGCATCCGCAGCCCCGGCGTCGTCTGCCGCGTATCGGCAATTTTTGCCGGCGTGCCTTCGACGGCGCGCACGAACGCGCGCGTGATCGTGGCCACACCCGAGAGATGCCGCAGCAAGTTCAAGGCAACTTGCTCACCGGCCAGCAACACGTCGGCGAACCCGCTGGTGCGCGCGATGACTTTGCCGGCTTCGATTTCTTCGCCGTCGGCAGTGAAAGCTTCCAATTGCAATTGCGGATCGAGCGAAACAAAAACTTCTTCGGCTGCCTCCAGGCCGGCGACGACCATTTTCTCTCCCGCGACGAAGCGGGCCTTCGCGCGGGCGTTCCGCATCAGCACACTTTGCGTCGTGAGATCGCCCCGCCCGAGGTCTTCGCGCAGAAACAATCCAATGCTCGAATAAAGCGCGCCTTCATCCAACCAGTTCACGAGACGGCCTCCAAAAAGAAAGTTTGGAGTACCGCTTTTAGGCGGCCCCGGAAGAATTCCGCCTGAAGGCGGTACTCCGAACTTTGAATCATGACAGCGCCTCCAACATTTGATCCAGTGCCGACGTGCGCTGATCAATGTCCGCGACACGCGCCCTCAGTTCAGTGACCTTTTCCGCCGGCGCCCGATTCACAAAATCCGAATTGCCGAGCTGCGCCTCGAGTTTCATCGCTTCCTTTTGCAGCTTCTCCTGCTCGCGCCCCAGCCGCGCGCGCTCTTGCGCGAAATCGATCAAGCCTTCGAGCGGAACCGCGACCTCGGCGCCACCGGACAACACTGCCCGCGCGGCGGCCTTGGGCATCGGTTCCGCGCCGTCGATCGAAACACTCGTAGCGCGCGTGAGACGCGCGATTTGATCCACGCTCGAATTAAATACCGGTGGCATCTCCGCATTTGCCGCAATCATCAACTGAATGCGATCGCCGGGCTTGATGTTCATCTCTGAGCGAATGTTGCGTACGCGCGAGATGAGATCG
>CBFHBI010000141.1:0-6647 GCA_965653755.1 uncultured Blastocatellia bacterium | reverse complement strand
TGCCGATCCAGGGTACGGCGAGCGACATCGTGAAGATTGCGATGCACCACGCTGATGAAGCCTTTCGGCGCGAACGCCTGAGCGCACAGATGCTGATGCAGGTCCACGACGAGTTATTAGTCGAGTGCCCCGCTGACGAAGCCGAGCACACTGCCCAGACGCTCAAGCGCGAAATGGAGAATGCGGTTGAGTTGGATGTGCCGCTGGTTGCCGAAACCGGAATCGGTGACAACTGGATGGACGCTAAGAAATGAAGCGTTCGTATGGAGCGCGGGCATCTTGCCCGCATGAGCGCGAAGGCGAAACGGATTGAGCGTGCTGCGCACGCTTTGCGGGCAGGGATGCCCGCGCTCCAATCGCTAAGGTTTTTTTTGTTGCGCCAGCGCTTTTCTGATCTTATCCGCGAGCTCTTTAGTCTGCTTCGCAAACTCGCCATTAGGTTCCAGCCTGAGATACTCGTCAAATTCCTTGAGCGCGTCTTCGGCGCGCCGCACTTTGAACAGCAGGTCACCCTTCAACAAATGCGCCGCGGCGAAATTTGGATCTAGATCGAGCGCCCACCTAACTTCCGCGTAGGATTTTTCCAGCAGGGGTCGCCACTGCGCTTCATCTTTCACGCCTTCGACCTTGTCCCAATAGACCCGCGCTAACGAGTAATGCGCCTGCGCCGACCGACTCTCAATTGCCAAGCCATCTTGCAGCGTCTTTTCAGCCTGATCGTATTTCTTCTGCAGGCGATAAATCTCTCCCAACGCAAAATATGCATTTGCCGCTTTGGGATCCAGATCGATGACTTTCTTGAGTGCGGTTTCCGCCTTCTCCCATTGACGCAAGTCCATGTACGCCGTGCCAAGCCTTAATTCGGCTTCGGTGAACTGTGGATATATCGAGAGCGCTTTTTCGAGATGACGAATTCCTTCTTCGAGACCCTCCTTCTTATTATTAGCCAGTACAGCCTCAGCTAATTCAAATTCCTTTCGCGCCTCTGGTGGAACCCTCGCGTCTACGACGGGCGGATTTGCGCCAGGTCTATTTGCAGCCGCAGGATCACGCTTCAAGCGAAAAAACATGTACTCGCTTTGACTCTGTACCAGATCGACGGACTGTTGTTCCCGTCGAAAGCCGGCGATATGCACGGACACTGTGTAGTGGCCAGGCGAGAGTTGGACGAAGTTGAATTTACCATCGCGATCGGTGAGCTGTTGTTGATTGCTGAGTGTACCGTCGCATTCCACGAGCGCATTCAACACCGGCTGACCCGAATCGAGATAGCGCACTTGACCTTGTATTTGTTGCGCAACTACAGGACAAACTGAAACTGCGACAATTGCCGACAAGGTGAGCCAGCGAAACGTATGACGAAACATCATTCCTCCTGAGAACTATGAGTTGGTGCTTCTTGCGGAAAGCGTCGGGCTGATTTTCTCGCGAAGTAGAGGGAGCGACCGGTATCTTAGCTTAAAAAAAGTAATAGGGAGAGACTTTCTTCTCTCCCTATTCGGCAAAACGTCATTCTCCGCTCATTAGAACTCAAACCTGAGACCGAGTCTCATGTTGAATGGCGGATAGTACGCGACCGGTTTCAGAAAATCCGGATTCGGTGGATTTCCCAACACCGGATCAAACGTCAAAGACTTGTTCTGATCCGGCAGACGGACTTTCTGGCTGTTGAAGACGTTAAAGAAGTCAGCTACGAACTTCATGTGCCACTTTTCTGTCAGCCGCAGCGGATAATCCGCATGCAGGTCAAAGCGAATGTAGCTCGGAGTCCGACCGAGGCTGCCGCGCCCGCCCTGCGGAACTTCTCCGGCATTCAAATAAACCGGATGAGCCAGCAGTGCGTTAATCGGCAGTCCTGTCTCGAAGTGGGTATTGAGCCCAAGATTGAGACCGTTCAACGTAGGAAGCCAAAGGTCCTTCGAGAAGCTGTAGCTGCCGTATGCGTTGATGATATGCCGGCGATCGGTGTTGAGCGGCCCGATGGCGAACTGATCGCCAAGCAAGTTCAGTTGCCCTGCGGTAAAGTCGAACAGAGAACTGATGCCCGGATCAGTTTGTCCGTTGTCATTACGCAAGTGGCCTTCGTAGTTTCCTCGCAAGCTGGCGATGCGCCAGTTGACGAAGGCTTGCCAGCCATTCGCGAATCTTCGGTTCAGCTCCAGCTCGAGGGCTTTGTACTTGCGCACTGGATCCGGAAATCCATCCGGGTTTTGGTCCGGATTGACAAAGGTATCGCCCGTTGCCGGGTCGATGCCGGTCTGTGCAAAGCAGGCGGACGAGCTGCCATTTTGATAGAAGTAGTTTGGCTGACGCAGGCCGCTCATCAGTGTGGACGCGCAACCTGCCGGCGTGTTCGTGATCAAGCCGGCGGCATTGAAGTTCGGCGCGAAGACGAACTCCGAAAGATTGGTGAACGCATCCAGGTGACTACTCGGGTTAACAATCGAATAGACCTGGTTGACGAAGAACGTGCTGCAGTTGGGCCAATCGCATGACAACGCGGCTTCGGGCGACAGGATAGCCGCATCTTCAGTGATGCGTTTGGTGTTGCGGTAGATGAAACGCGCAGACATCGTCCAGTTGCCCTTTAACTGTTGCTCGAATCCGAAGGTGTGCTCGTCGGTGTATCCGAGTTTGGTGCCGGGCGAGAACGTCTCCTGGCTGCTGGTTGAAGCAGTGCCGGGCGCAATCTGGTGCGCGGCATCGATGATCGGAGTCACCGTGCCGAAAGGATTGATTGTTGCGATCCTTTGGCCCGCGCCATTGACGGTAAAGTCGGGAATGTAAAGTCCGCCGGTCCAGTCCTGCTCCGACGAGAGCGAGCGTTCGGCCAAATCCAACGGCAGATACTCGAAGAACCGTCCAAAGTTGTAGAAGGCCTTCGTTTTTCCTTTGCCGAGAGGATCAACCGTCACTCCCAAACGCGGGGCCCAGTTATCTGTCAAAGCGTAATGCGTGCGCGCGCCGTTTTGTACCGTGCCGAACATCGTCTCGGTTTCCCAGCGGATACCGATCAAGCCGGTGACATATTTATTGATGCGCCACGTGTCCTGCGCGTAGGCCGCATTGTAGTTCGAGTAAGTTTGGAAGCTTGGTGTCCCGTACTCGCCGCGAATGACTTGAAGCCGAACGGGAACCATAGCCGTAGTGCCATTGGCCAATTGCACCGGGAATAAAGGCAAGGTGCCTCCCGAAGTGCTTGGCCGGAAGCGCAGTCGCCACTGGACGTTGGCCGTTTGACCTGAGGCAATACCGTTGCCCGCGGGAATCGTCCAGGTTGGACCACTTCGGTCGCGCGCGCCGTCGTAATTTCCGCGTTGGAACGTATAGCCGATGCCGACATTGTGCTCACCCAGTAAATGGAAGACTTTGCCCAGATTGAAATCGGCGCGCTTGGTCCGGCTGACTGTCGGTTCGAAGAAGCCGAGACCCTGCGCCACGAAAGTGCCGCGCGCTGGAAGCTGACCGGTGAAGGCCTGGATGTTCGCCTGATCGGCGCCGCGCCGGTCGGTTATCTGGTTCAGGTTGGCAAAGCCCCCTTCATTGAAATGAGTGCGGCCGATACCCAATGACGCGCTGAGCGTAATCCCATGCGACAGCACTCCGTTGTATCGCAGAGAGATGTTTCGCGTGCCGTAATCGAGCTGACTATCAGCCGTGGTGTTGTCAATATTCAACGTCCGGAACGATGAAAGATTCGTCTTAGACGGGTCGCCGAAGATCGAGAACGCCAGCGTGTTATTCGAGTTGATGTTCCAATCAACTTTGCCTGCGTAGTTGAAAGTGCGGGTGCGGTTGGCGAACTCGTTGCCGCGGATCAGAAACAACCCGGAGTTGGCTTTGTTATTCGAGTTGGCTTCCGCGCCGCGTACGATGTCTCGGCGCACGGTGGGATTGAATGATCCGAAGAAGAACAGTTTGTCCCTTAGTCCCGGAACATAGCCGCCAAAATCACCGCCCATGTCGTAGGCTTCCTCATGCAGGAGCTTGCCACCGACGTTCACGCGTGGGCCCGGCGTGTCCTGAGCTGCAGCAGCGGCGGGAATCACAGTGGTTCCGTCATCCGGCTGTTTCCGCGTCGCTTCGAAAGCTTTGGGTTGAGCATAGCCGTAAATCGCGCCGTGATAATCGCGGCTGCCCGACTGCGTAATGATATTGATGATGCCGCCTTCCGATTGGCCATACTGCGGTTCGAAGCCGGCAGTCTTAACCTGCACTTCCTTGATGAACGAAGTGTTGATGCCGGTTCCCAATGCGCCGTAGGTTCGTGAAAACGTACCGATGCCGCCAAAAGCAGAGTCGGTAATATTCACGCCATCGGCGACATACAAATTATCAAGCGCTGAGGCCCCCGAAATCGAAGGGTTGTCTTTACCACCGCCTAGACCATCGGTCGCGCCGGGCGCGAGATAGAAGAGCGACGAAACGGCGCGCTGAACGGGAATGTTGTTGTAAAGCTGATCGTTTAAGTTTGTGCTGATTTCCGTTTTGGCCGTATCGACCGCGGCAGCTCCAGTCACTGTCACGGTCGCGCTGATCTCGCCCGGCTCCAACTTAATTGCCAGCGCCGAGTCTTTGCCTACCTGCACAGTGACTGCCTCTACGGAGGTTGTCTTAAATCCTGTGTTGGCGACCTTGACATTGTAATTACCCGGAATCAGGTTCTCGACACGAAATATTCCGTTGCCGTCAGTGGTCGCTGTTTTCTCGCCGAGCGGTCCAGTAACCGTGATCGTGGCGCCAGGCACCGCAGCGCCGTTCTGATCGGTCACGGTACCAGTGATATTTCCAGTCGTGGACACCTGAGCAATTGCGTTGGCGGCATACCAACCCAAGCTCAGTGCCAGTAAAAACATGAAGACTTTTCGCATTTGGTTTTCCTTTCAAAAAGCTACAAATAATCTTGCGCCTACCTTCTATTCACGAAGAGCGGCAAGCGAGTGATGCATGAAAAAAGGGGGGAAGCGTTCGCGCTTCCCCGAATCTGATCGGACAGAGATGATCAGGAAAAACTTTCGCACCCCAGCAGAGCATCGCGCGGATTGGCCGTAACCACCATCGAGGCTCCGACCGGACGGATCGAGCTTTACCGATCGACACTTTGCTTCGAAATTAATTGCGGAGCACATTCGTACAAATTCTTGAATGAGTGCGCAGACTTAAACTCTTCGAGCCGGTTTGGAAGCAATGAAAGTGCCAATTGAAATCGTCACACGAAGGTCACGATCCGTTTCACATAGGTGGAAGACGCGCGTCGCTATTGCGCAGGAGACGGAGTATGAACGCCAGATAAATTCGACGGTGTGCGACGGCTAATCGGCGATCGGTTTGATGGCTGGCGCGAGGCTCGTTGTCTTTTGATCTCACGGCACAAAGTCGCGCGACTGACGTGAATGTTTCGTTCGACCGCGAGCTTGTTGCGCAACTGCGAGAGCGATAAGCGAGGGTGCTGGATAAGCAGGCGGCAAAGAAAATTGAGACCCTCTGAATCCAGTTTGTGAGTTCTGGCTGAGGCGTGATGACGCGGCTGAATACCGCCGGTTTCTCGCTGCAACCTAATCAAGTCGCAAACAAAGCTGAGGCTGACGTCGAAGCGCGCGGCAATCGCCCTTTGGGACCCTTCGCCGCGCTGGTAAGCCTCGTAAACCTTGGTTCTGATGTCGAGGGAGTAAGGCTTCATGTTCTCGACGTATTGGACGCGCGTGAAACGATTCTGGTCTGCACAAATTCGTAACAAAATTCTTGCGGAAGGTTTGATCCAAAAACGAAAACCATCCGAAAATCTGAAGATTGTGAGGTTTGCGTCGATCAGCCGCGCGCCGTCGCGCTACCAAAAAATTATTTCGCTGAAGGCTCGCCGGAGTCCGCTTTACAATTCTTCACATCTTTTTACTTGCGGTTGACACGGCCCGGGCCGCGGCGGAGTATCATGCACCAACTTCTCCGGACGAGGACGCTATTGGCGCAATGAGGTTAAAGAAACAAAGACTGCCGGGCGGATTTGATCGATACCGGTTGGTGATCACGTTGGGTCTGGCGGTGCTGCTGCCGGCCGCCGCGCTCATCTTCGTCAACTTCAGCCAATTGCGTGCTTTCGACCGCGATAAGGTACTTGAGGCGACGATTAAGCGCGACTTCCAGGAGAACCTGAGCATCTGGTAGAAGCACATGAACAAGGAGATCTACAACAAGATCGACGAGGCTAAAGAGCAGTTCCCGTCTTCCGAGCTTGGGCCAGACGATCAAGAACAGATGCTGAGCAAGGTGCTCGCGACGTGTTCGTGCTTCTCGCACGCGTTCATTGTGGAACGAGGCGACTTCGTGGTGCAGACGCAGGAGCCGGAAGACAGCTACCTGCGCAAAGAACGCGATCAACTGGTGGACAACCTGCATTGGTTGACGCTCAGGGACGAGTTCAGGATTACCGCGGAGAACCTGCCAAAGAGACCGCACAGCATGGCATTCAGCTCGATGGAGACGCGTCGAGCTGACGGTCCCGCATATTTGCTCACGGCCTTATTCCTGCTTCCCGGCGGCGATAGTAACCACATAGCTATCGCCGGTCTTACGTTTGATCCCTGTTACCTGAAGAGCAATTTTTTCCCGGACGCGCTCGATAAGATCGTAAAGAAGAAGAATACGGAACA
>CBFHBI010000140.1:0-6684 GCA_965653755.1 uncultured Blastocatellia bacterium | reverse complement strand
TATGCCGTCCTTTCCGAAGAAGACCGGTTCGAAGGGCATTCACATCTACGTGCCGATTGTCCGTGGGCCGACGCAGAAGCAAGTTTGGACCCTCGCGAAAGAGATTGCGCACGTGCTCGCGTCGGCAAATCCAAAATTGATCACCGCGATTTACAAAGTGGCGAAGCGGCCCAAAGGTCGAGTGCTGGTTGATTACAATCAAAATGCCTGGGGCCGCACGCTCGCCTCGATTTATTCGGTGAGGCCGACTCCGAGAGCGTGTGTGTCAACGCCCGTGACGTGGAAAGAGATCGAGAAGGGAATCAAGATTGACGATTTCCGTCTGGACAACGTGCGCAAGAGAATCGAGAAGTTGGGCGATCTCTGGAAGCCTCTGCTTGATAAAAAGAAGCGATTTGATTTGCAGCCGTACTTGAAGTGATCGTTCCCTCTCTCTCTGGGATAGGGTCAGGGTGAGGGCTTATGCGATCACCTCTGTGTCTTTTTAATTCTTCATCCGGCTCTGCAAAATTGCAGAGCCGGATGAAGACAAATAGGATCAAGTGTTGACTCAGTTAGACCCTCATCCCCGGCCCTTCTCCCAGCGGGAGAAGGGAGAAACCGAATGACGCTAGCACTCAAACAACCATACTTGCCGATGGAGGCAAAGTCCGTCGAGAAGCTTCCCGCCGGCGACAACTGGCAATACGAGCCAAAGTGGGACGGCTTTCGCTGTCTCGCCTTTCGCGACGGCGAGCGCGTCGATCTGCAATCAAAGAGCGGTCAACCACTGGCGCGTTACTTTCCTGAATTAATCGAGGCCTTGCTGAAGTTGAAACCAAAGCAGTTCGTGATCGACGGCGAGATTGTCGTGCCGGTGAAAGGCAAGTTCTCATTCGACGATTTGCTGATGCGCATTCATCCGGCAGCGTCGCGAGTCAGGAAGCTGGCGCAAGAGACGCCGGCCAAGTTAATTGTTTTCGATCTGCTGGTCGATGAACGCAACCAGGCAATCGTCGAGGAACCATTGGCGAAGCGACGCAAGAAGCTGGACGGCTTTGCGCAGAAATATTTCCCGAAGAACAAATCGATCGAGCTGTCGCCGTGCACTGATGATTTGAAGATCGCGAAGCATTGGCTTGCTGGCGCGGGTGTCGATCTCGACGGGGTGATCGCGAAGCGCATCGACATGAGTTATCAGAGTGGAAATCGTCACGGCATGGTCAAAGTGAAGCGGCTGCGCACGGCGGATTGTGTGGTCGGCGGATTTCGCTACGCGTCAGAAGGCAAAGTCATCGGTTCGATGCTGCTCGGTCTGTACGACGATGCGGGCTTGCTGCATCACGTCGGTTTCACCTCAAGTTTCAAATCAGATGAGAAACCGGCGCTAACGAAGAAGCTGGAAAAATTAATCAAGCCGCCCGGCTTCACCGGCAACGCGCCCGGCGGACCCAGCCGCTGGGCCACCGAGCGCTCCGCCGAATGGCAACCGCTCGCGCCGAAGCTGGTCGTCGAAGTGCAATACGATCACTTCACCGGCGGAAGATTTCGCCACGGGACCAAGTTCCTGCGATGGCGTCCGGATAAGAGACCTGAACAATGCACGTTTGATCAGGTGAAGTAAGTCAGAACCATCTGCGGTAGCGGATGGTTGATCTAAAATTTGAGATAAACCGCCCGCTACCGCAGGCGGTTCTGACTCACTGCAACACGAAGTTGTAAGTGATCACTCCCTGAATCTTCACGGCTTGTCCGTTCAAGATTGTGGGAGTGAAACGCGCCCGCATCGCTGCATCCTTCGCAGCTGTACTCAGCATCGGATTGCCCGAAACAACCTGCGCCGAGAGCACTTTGCCTTCCTCGCTCACGAGAATCTGAACGCTGACGGGACCCTGGAGGTGAATCTGCCTGGCCAACAGCGGATATGGCGGCTGTGGCAAGCTGACAGCTTTTGAAGTGAGTACCACCGAAGTCACGCGCTCGGTTGTCGGTGGCTTAACGACGGGCGGTTCCGGCGGTTTTTCGGGAACGACCACTGTAGTCGTATTGTTCGGGCATCCTACGCACTTTCCGGTATCACTTGTGTCGGCAGTCGGCGGATTGACATTTCGATCACCTAGGCGAAAAGGTCCGGTGACCGGCGGAATTGCCGGAGACTCGGTGCCGACCTTTTCCGGAACTTTAGTCGGGTCGTCGGTGCGTGCGATCGCCTCGGTGCGAATCGGCACATCGACGTGCCGATCGACCGGCACTGTCGATGGCTCCGAGCGGCGCGGGCGAACCGGATCGGCAATCGGTTTGGGCGTTGGCGGCGTAACCGGCGGCACCCAACTCATTAATTCCAAACTACTGGTCTGCGCTTCGAGTTGCGCGTCGTAGGCGTAGATGCTGGCGATGCCGGCGCCGAAGAGAATTAGCGCGTAAGCCACGACGGTGAAAAGAAAGAACGAACTGCGCCGCTTGAATTCCTTGCGGTGCGATTGCGACTCGATCAGATTGGTAAACATCTTAGCTCCTCTCGTTGCCGGTGCCATTCGGGTCGAGAAGCTGTGAAGGTTAGACAGCGGATTTAAAAAGTTGTTCCCGCCGTGTCAGTACCCGGAGCGGTAGCGTCGGGATCGAGACGCACGCATCGGGTCAAATATTTATCCGTCGCTTAACGCCGTCGAAAGGACCAGACTCAAATTGTAAGACTCTTTCGCAGAGGATGTGGACGGTGATGGCAGTAGCGAAAGAGTTATAGCTCGGAATGACTCGGGATTAAGTTGCATGCATCGCGTCACATGATCCGGTCGCTACCGCTCCCGGTTCTGACACGGCACAGGCAACCAATTTCAATCCAACGTAAAGGACACGTACAGCAGCCGGCCGTCGCGTTGAATCTGTAGGGTGACGGGTGAGCCCGGCGCGAGCGCGCGCAGGTTCGATCGCAGCATCTCCAGGCTGCTCATCTGTTTGCCGTTTAGATTTCGGATGACATCGCCGACCGCCAGCGGCACTTCACTTGTGGCTCCCGCAGTTTTCGCAGCCACAATGATTCCGTAGGCATCGCGCAGACCTTTCGCCATCGAGGCGATCTTGCGATCGATTTCCACGCCGAGGATGCCGAGCGGTTGGACCAGATTCTTTTCCGGATCGGCAGTTCCGGAAACATCATCCAAATCACTTTTGACTTCGATGGCTGGCACGTTCAGTGTCTGTTGTTCGGTGCCTCTGAGCACCACCAACTTTACGCTCTCGGCAGAGTCGCGCAGGAGAAAGTAATAGCTGACCGTCGGCAGATTGTCTGCGGGTTGGCCGTCGATTGAAATCAGAATGTCTCCGGTCTTGACGCCCATCGCTTCGGCCGGACTGCCCGGCAACACATCCGAGACGATGACGCCATAGTCTCTGGCGAGGTTAAGACTCGCGGCCAGGGTTGGCGTGATCGTCTGCAAGCCAATCCCGACTTCTTGTCGGCGCAACTGGCCATGTTGCCGCAACTGTTTGAAGACAGTTCGCGCGGTGGCACAGGGAACGGCGAAGTTCAAACCCTCGCTGCCGCCCGATTGCGACAGGATGAAGGTATTCACCCCGACTACTTCGCCGCGTGAGTTCACCAATGGCCCACCTGAATTGCCGGGATTGATTGAAGCATCAGTTTGGATATAAATCAGCGGCGAGTCGGGATCGGTTTGCCGCGCGACAGACGAAATGATTCCGCGCGTTATCGTGTTGCGCAATCCGCCCGGACTACCGAAGGCGAAGACAATTTCGCCCTGGCGGACTTTTGTGTATTGCGCCAGCGTCAGCGCGGGCAGCTTGGCTTCAACTTTCAAGAGCGCCAGATCAAGCTCAGTTGCGACGCCGACGATCCGCGCCGGCACAGTCTTCGTCTTGCCTGACAACGCCGAAGTGAGAATGCCATTCGTGTCGGGCGGAGAAATGACGACCTGAATGCGTTGCGCGCCGTTGACCACATGAGCATTAGTCATGATGTAGCCGTCGGAATCGATCGCAAAACCAGAGCCAACGGATCGTTGTCGTCCCACCACGACGTTTGCATTGCCGCGCTCGCCTTCTTCGCGCGGGCCATAGCTGGTGACGAGGACCTGCACCACGCTGGGCCAAACCTTTGAGACCAGCGCATCGACCGAGTCGTTCCAACTGTCAAGCGGGTTTTGTGTGGTGGGTGGTCGCTGCGCCCGCGCCGGCGATGGCGTCAGCAGAACGAAGACTGCGACCAACAAGAGACCAACATTGGGCCTGCGCTTGTCGGCGCGTTGCTGCGCGATTAGCAAAATGTCTGGCGTTCCAGTTCGTTCTCTCAGAATCATCTCAGCCTCCGAATCGTCCGACCGTCATAACCATTCCGCTTGCGAGTAGTGCCCTAATTCGAAAATCGTTGCGACGTTTTCGACTGGAGTGCAAGCGTCCTCGCTTGCAACCGAGACGGTTGCGCTCCAGTCAATTGAAATTAGGTCACCACCCGCTTGCGGCGCATTCGAATATTAGTGACGCAGACGTAAGGTTTGCGGAACTGTTAGTTTTTACAGGCGCGCTCTCAGGTCGTGATCCAGGAGCTCGCTGGGGCTTATTCCAACCGGCAAGCAATTTCTGCGAACTTGTGATCCTCATCACCGCGCGCGGCAAAAACACCTTGGTTGTGGACGCGAATGCGAGTACGATGCCGACAGTCACACCCGGTCTTTCTATAATTTTAGGAGGATAATTTATGGCAACAGCAAAGGCGGCACTTGCGCCTCAAGCAACGGCGGCAACTGCCCCACAGGAAGAACTCAATCCGTTTGAGATCGCCAAGCAGCAATTCAATCGCGCGGCAGATTATCTCGAGCTGGAAGAGTCAATGCGTAGCGTTTTGCGTAATGCGAAACGTCAATTGATCGTTTCGATCCCCGTCAAGATGGACGGCGGCGAAACGAAAGTTTTTGAAGGCTATCGCGTGCAACACAACATCGCGCGCGGGCCGGCGAAGGGCGGCATCCGTTATCACCCGAATGTTTCCTTGGATGAAGTGAAAGCCCTCGCTTCCTGGATGACCTGGAAATGCGCGACCGTCGGTATCCCTTATGGCGGCGGCAAAGGCGGGATCATTTGCGATCCGAAGAGCATGTCGATAGGCGAATTGGAGCGACTCACACGCCGCTACGCTTTCGAGATTGCGCCGATCATCGGACCGGATCGAGACATCCCCGCGCCCGACGTTTACACCGACTCGCAAACGATGGCTTGGATCATGGACACGATCTCGATGGTGCGTGGCCATACTGAGCTGGGCGTTGTGACCGGCAAGCCGCTGGCACTCGGCGGCTCGCAAGGCCGGCACGAAGCAACGGCGCGCGGCGCCTTGTACGCGCTGCGCGAGGCCTGCAAAGTGAAAGGCATGCAACTCAAAGACGCACGCGTCGCGGTGCAAGGCTTTGGCAATGCCGGCGCGATCATCACCGAGTTGGTGGCGAAAGACGGCGCCAAGGTCGTCGCGGTGTGCGATTCAAAGGCGGGTCTGTACTCGCCGGAAGGCTTGTATGTTCGAGGCATTTTGGAGCACAAGGCGCAAACCGGATCGCTCAAAGGTTTTCCGGGACAAGGCGTGAAGGAGATCGCCCCGGACCAGGTGCTGGAAGTCGATTGCGACATTCTGTGTCCATCGGCTCTGGAAAACAGCATCACGTTGAAGAACGTGGGCAATGTCAAAGCGAAGATCATAGCTGAGTTGGCGAATGGGCCAACGACGCCGGCGGCCGATCGCATACTCGAAGATCACGGGATCTTCTTGATTCCGGACATTCTGGCGAATGCGGGCGGCGTGACGGTCAGCTATTACGAGTGGGTGCAGGATCAGTACTCGTTCTTCTGGAGCGAAGACCGGATCAATCAGACACTCGAGAACACGATCGGCAAAGCCTTCAGTGACGTTCATGAGAAGGCGAAGTATTACAACACCGACATGCGCACAGGAGCCTATATCCTGGCAATCGATCGGGTAGCCGAAGCGACCCGCGTGCGCGGAATTTTCCCGTAGCGCGTTGTGCCGAACGCCGATTTGCGGCGAGATGTCTATAGCCACCGTGACCTCCCATCAGTCTGTCGATTTGAGCGAGTTTGACAATCTCGCTCAAATCGACTTATTTGTTTCACGAATCGGAATGCTATAAACATCTCGTGCCTGCGGCAGAAGACAATCGACACCCAATCTATGACTGACAAAATCACTGTCTACGAAAAACCGACTTGCACCAAGTGTCGCGAAATGGATCGGTTCCTGCGCGAGAACGGCGTCGATTTCAGTAAGGTCAATTACTACCTCGAACCGTTGAGTGAGAAAAAGCTGCGCGAATTGACGAAGAAGATGGGAATCAAGCCGCGCGAACTGCTTCGTACCGGCGAACCGATCTACCGCGAACTTGAAATCGGCAAGAAAGATTTGGGAGATGATGAACTCATCGCCTTGATGGCGCAGCACCCCGATCTGATTCAACGGCCGATTGTCGAGCGCGGCGATCGCGCAGTGCTGGGGCGGCCGACGGAGAATGTGAAGAGGCTATTGTGAAATCGCCGAGTGTTTAGACGAGGGCGTTGCCCTCGTCGGCGGGCGACGCCCGCCGCTAAACGAATCTTGCCTAAACAATCAAACACAATCTTTATCTGCCAGAGTTGCGCCTACGAAACGCGGAAATGGCGGGGGAAATGTCCTGACGGCGGCGA
>CBFHBI010000139.1:0-6701 GCA_965653755.1 uncultured Blastocatellia bacterium | reverse complement strand
TGAGCGAAGTCCCACTCAATGAGTTGTGGCGTGGTGAGCTCATGGTGGAGTTGGCCCAGTTCAAAGCGGTGCAACAACAACTCGGTGAGGTGGTGACCAAGCTGGATGAACTTGGCGCCGCGAATCGTGGCGTGCAGTTGCTGCGGACGATCAGTGGCGTGGGGCCACGTTTGGCCGAAGCAGTGGTGACTATGTTCGACGATCCACATCGCTTCCGCACCGCCGGCCAGGTCAGCTCCTACATCGGCATGGTACCGAAACAGTTTGACTCGGGCGAGACGGAACGCTCAGGACGCATCACACGGCACGGCAATCGGCTGGTGCGCTCTTTGTTAGTGGAGGTGTCGTGGTGCGCGCTACGACATAATCCCTGGGCCAGAGAAACTTTCAAAAGGATCGGCGGCGACAAGAAATCGCGTAAGAAGATCGCCGTGGTCGCAGTCGGCCGCAAGTTGCTCGTGCGCTGTTGGGCCATGCTGCGAAAGCAAACCGAGTGGCGCACTGAACTGTCGGCGGCCTAACCGTTCAGGCGAACTTTAGTAGTCAGAGAGCAGGTTCGGAAACGATTGAGATGACGAAAAGCTCGTCGGTCAACTTGAGGGTAAACCTCGTGGTTTGAGAATGAGCTTCGTCGCACCAGTTGAGTGAGGCTACGACGAAAGGACCGCATTAGCTGTCGAGTTGTATGACCTCGAATAGAAGGGTGAACCAATCAAACCGAATTGCCACTTGACTAGACCCGGCTTCATAGAAGTTGACCGGGCCACGGCGTTACCGAACAGCTTCGACCTGTCACGCTTGATACGAAACTCGCTGCCCGTCGCTGCGGTCCAACGATTTGTTGGGTGGCGGTGTAAACACGTACCCTGGTCCAAGATAGGGCTGAAACTTTTATTGTCGCGGTTCTTCAATCTTCTGGTCGCCAGTAAATCCGATTCTGCGACGTAAAACCTTAGTCGGTTGCACGTCAACAAAATCAAGATAAAGTCGATCATCCTCTCCAAGCTGCAGGATTCCTGGAACCGACGTCTTTCTGTTTAAAAAACGGATGTATCCGCTGCCTTTGTCGTCAGCACTGATGGTAATGCGCTCGCGGTTACGCTCATCACCAGTTCCGCGCGGAGCGTCAAAGCCCATTATCAGGCGGTTGTCTTCAAACAGACCAAGGGCAAAACGCTCGTAACCAGACGGATCGTTGATTGTCATTCCAGTTGACGGTGTTCTTCGCGCGCCGTCTTTCGGATCAGGAACTGGCGCGCCGATAAAAATGCGTTCACGTCCACGTTCATCAACGATAATTAGGCCCCGCGCTTTGAGAACTTGAGACCCGTTACTCGATTGTGGCGTTTCCGATTTTGATTGGGCCTGCGCATTCGGCAACTGAAGTATCGAACGAAGCAGCAAGCCCCACACGCCGATTACAAGTAGAAGTAGAAGAACCTTTGTCACATAGTCTGATTTAAACATAACGAGTCCTCTCGCGATGGTTTCAGATGAGACACACAACTGTTGAGTTGACCGGGCCACGGCGCTACCGAGCAGCTTCGACCTGTCACGCTTGATGCGCAACATGCTGACCGTGGCTCCGGTCCAACGATTTGTTCGGTTGCGCTTTACCCGTTCAAGGCCTTATTGCTTGCCTACCTCCGCTGCGGTAGTACTTCGTCCAATCAGTTCCATGAACCTCAATGGTGTCTTTGTCGATGATCTTGTACTCCGGGTCGTTAGTGATAGCGGTGATGGGACGGTAGTTGCCTTTCGCGAAACATCCGCCCGGACCGCAGAAAGAAACGTAGTACTTGCCTTCCCCGTAAGGGCCGATAGCCAAGCCGAAGTTATTGGACAAATCGGTCTTCCAAAAGCCGGCAAAGGGATGCGAGTTAGATGCAACCGCGTCTCGCTCCGCCTCCCAGTGCGGAGCAAGGTCAGCACGGCATCCGCACAGAAACAAACAAGCAAGCGCGATAGCGGGTTTCATCCTCCCGCCCAACCGTGAATTGTCGCCCCCGAGTCGCATCTGTAAATATCAAATAGCCGCTCAACGATCTGTTATGTCGCGCGACAGGCCATAAAAGCCTGAAGGTCAGAAGCAAGGCCGTCCGGGTAAATGGTCTCCGTTGTCGATTGTAACTCTTCGAGCGACCACCAGCGGTGTTCTAGGATTGCTTCACTGGAAGAATTCCAGACGCTGGGCGCAACAACGGCCAACCTAACCAGAAAGTACTCCTCGTGTTGGTTGACGAACCCTTGCGGCAGCTCGAACGTGAAGTTTCTGTCCCAGAGTTTTCGATGAAGCTTCGCCGTCAGTCCTGTTTCCTCACGCAGTTCCCTCAGGGCCGCGTCCTGCGCCAGTTCGCCGTCTTCGAGTTGACCTCCGGGCGTGGCCCAAAACCACCGGGACCCATTGTCACGATACTCGCCATAGCGAACCATTAGGACAAAGTCGCAAGCATCCAAGACGATCAGTCTAGCGACCTTTCGAGTGGGAACGGCTTTCGCTGAATTGAGCGACATAACGATAGAGTTGGCCGGGCCACGGCGCGGCCGAGCAGCATCGCCGGATTACGCTTGATGCGAAACACGCTTCCCGTGGCTCCGGTCCAACGATTTGTTCGACGCCGCGTAGAGTGAAATCAATAATCGTCAAATAGCGAGGTCGTCACCCGGCCGATTTCGTTGTTCGACGTGATGCAATACTTAGGATAGAACACCCAGTATTCTTGTGCATAGTCAGAGTCTCTGCCCAGCACCAACGATATGCCACCGTTGGCAGTTTGAATGTCAACGTGAACCATTTTCGTCGGATGGGAATGATGTCCCATGATGGGCGCTGTTGTTTTTAGAGCGGCGATAACAGCATCAGGATTCTTCGCCGCACGCGAGTTGACATACACGGCGTAATTTCCAGAGAGATCGCGCAGAAAATTGAGGGCTTCGGCGCGGGAACGCGCCTGCACAAATTCTGCGATTGAGAAAGCAACAACAATCGGTACGACAAAGAACAATACGCTCTTTAGAGGTACCTTGGCAGGAAGTGCAACCCGGCGCGATTTGTTTTCACGTCGGATTTTCAGGTAGCGCATCCAGTTAACGAGAAGAAACGGCAACGCAATGAAGGGGATAACGCCTGCGGTATAGAACAGTATGTTGAGTGCATTCATGTGGGATATTGAAAGCCGTCGAACGTTTGCGTTGACCGGGCCACGGCGTTACCGAGCAGCTTAGCCGGATCACGCTTGATGCGAAACACGCTTCCCGTGGCTCCGGTCCAACGATTTGTTAGACGCCGAGGACGTTACGAGTCGCTTGCCGAGCCAACGTTATGAGAAAGGCCACTGTGGCGACAACTCCCATGAATACCAATATGCCGGCGTTGTACAAGACCCATGCGGCGGCCGACTCCCGCACGAAGGAGCCAAGTTCCAAACTGTGAGTCGCCCAAAAGTGCACGCTACTCGCGACGTAGGGAACGGTCGCTCCAAAGACCGAGATAAAGAACAAAGCTACGATGACCTCGGTGCCTTTGAAGCGCGAAATGCGTCCGAAGCACCACAGAGCCTCAAGATATGAGACGAGCGACAGGCACTCGTAAAGCAGCAAAAATGAAAAGTCACGCAGCGTTAGTTGAGCGTCGCTCCTGAGCGTGAAGTTCCAGCAGAGATAACCGCCCGCAATGGCGCAAAGCACACAAGCGGCAACTACGTACTCCGGTGGAGGATTCTTTTCGCGTGTTTCAGTCACAGGTGCCATGAGATTCGGCGTCTAACGGTTGAGTTGACCGGGCCACGGCGCTACCGAGCAGCTTAGCCGGATCACGCTTGATGCGAAACACGCTCCCGTGGCTCCGGTCCAACGATTTGTTATGTTGCGCCGTGGTCGTCGTCATCTAGAATCATCCGGGTTGTTTGCCAAAAATATGTTGCGCCTTTGGCGGCGTTCAGTTTGTTCAATCGTTCGACCTCAGCTTTTGCAACATCGAGCGATGAGACAATCTTCGTTACGGTAGTGGTGTCCTTCGGCTCAGAGGAAGGCGCACCTCGGTCGATTCGGATGACTGCATAGACCTGTTGTTTTCGATTCACGATGGCGTTAGCGAAAGCAACATAACTACTAAATATACCCCACAACCGTCCTATAATACCGGCTGGGGCGGGAGAATGGGACACCATGCGGCTGACGCGCGAATTATACTCCGGGATCTTCGGCGCGATACAAAACGGCGGCGAGGCGTCCTCGCGGGACGGTGGTGAGTGCCCTCAGCTTTGACGCTCAGCCCTGGGCGGCGAGGCGACTGATAGATGAGATCGACCGAATCGTTGCGGATGTTATCGCGCAGAATCTTGAGGTTGTCGCCTAAATAGAGAGTGTTTTCAGCCATGCTTCAAGGGGCTGCGGAGGACTGAGCGCCCTCCTTCACGGTCGGGCTACTGCCCCACAGGATCGCGCGCATTCTAGCACGCCTCCCCTTGATTGATTGGCCAGTTCTAAAACTTACTCCAACTGAAATTGATCAATTGAAACGGTCCCATTTGCAGCAGCGAATTCTGCAGCGAGGTGTCGTAATGGACCGGAGCTTTGGATTGCTCTGAAAAAGTGCTGCTGATAACTGCGCCGTAATAGCCGACGGCTGCGCCCGTTATCGGCACGTCTGAGTTTGGCGCATAGATGACCGAGCAGACCGGCGCGCCGGTGCTGGCGATGTTCGCGCTGCCGGCATACACGATTTGAAAGTTCGCGGGGATGCCGCTGATCGGCGCGCCAGAAGTTGGTATGCCGCTGACTGGTGGACCAGTCGGACAATTGGCTTGCGCGTACTGATCGACATTTCCCGGCAAGCCGTTAGAGCACAAGTTCCAGCCCGCCAGACCGCCGGCGTTGACGACATTGCTGCTGGAAGAGAATCCCTGACCAGCGACGTTCAAAACAACCGGGCCCGAACTGATGACGATCTGTCCATCCTTGCTGAAGATGAGACTGTTAACGTTGTAAGTGCCTGCGGTCATGTAAACCACATCAGCGTTGGCAATCGTCAGGTTGCCGTAAGTGCCGGGCGCAAGCTGGAACTGATTAACCGTGGTCTTGGAACCGTTGTCGTAAATGACGGTCGTCCCTTTCGAAGTGCAGCCGGAAATTGTGGCGCAACCAGTGCTCACGTTTTGCGCAGTGGTCGAGGGAAGAGGACTCGGATAACAGGGTTGTCCCGTGCAACCCCACGGCAAGGCGTAGGTAAGCGGTGAAGTCAATTGGCTCTTCGCGCTGTAAGTGCCACTGCTGGTGATGCCCGCGGGACATGAGCCGGTCGTGATCGTCGTATCGTAAATTGTTCCTTTGATATTTGCGCCACTGCCGAGCGTTACGTTGCCGTCTGAAGCGATGTCGGCCCCAGTCGTCTGAATGTTCGTGCCGCCGTAAGGTCCCAACTCAGAATTATAGGCGTCGGTAAAGTCAGTGCCGGCGAAATAGATCGATTTGCAACCGGTGTAAGTCGTGGCGACGGCGTAGTTGAAGAGCGGCGTGCCCGTGCGCTCGTAAGTTGCAGTCACCTGGACCGTTGCACTGCGAATGCCGGCGACCGTTCCCTGTGAAGTAATCTGCCATGTTTGCGCGGCGCCTGCTCCTCCCGTGCCCAGCCACGAAACGCCTGAGCCGGGAGTCATGCGCAGCAAAGTGGCTGAAGTAGAAAACGACGCCACTCCCAAATTCGGTAGTGACTGATTGTTCAGTGCGGTGTTGAAAGCGCTCGCGACCGAAGCGTCTGGATAATTCGACGAGGTGCCGTTGATGGCTGACAGCACAATCTGGCCGCCGTTGTTTGTGCAGCCGGTCACGCACGTTACCGGATAAGCCGCAGTGTTGTATGAACTGTAGGACGTCGGCGCCGGATAGTTGTTGTTAAGCCAGTTCAGCGTGCTCTGCACGCCGGCTTCGGCGGCGTAGCGAGCCTGGGCCAGTTCCGTGTAATTAGCGGTCGTGGTTGCATCGGTGCGGCTGACGAAAATGATCGCCGCGACGAGAATGCTCACGATGGCCAGAGTCAGCAACGCGATGAGCAGGCTCACGCCGCGTTCATCATGCCAGCCTTGCTTCGTGTTATTAATCTTCATAGCGAAAACCATTTAAGGACCGTAGGGCAAACCGGGAGGAATAGATTGCAAGCGTTTAGTGACCGCCGGAGTCGATTGAGCCATGGTCAAACCGGCGAGAATATTTCGCGAAGATAGATTCGAGAAAGACTTGGTCATGGTGATGTAGGCGCCGGACTGTGCGTCTCGCTGCGACGATTCGACGGTCAACGAGACGGCGACGCGGGGAATGAAAGTGCTACCGCCAGCGGTGATCGCGGGCGCGTACTGGAAGCATGGCGTGCCACCCGGATTCGCAATCAGGTTCGTCAGCAGGATTTGTCCGGCACTTCGATGAGTCACTCCATTTGCGATGGTCGTGATGGACCGCGTTACTGTTCCAGCGGTGGTATCGCAATCGTATTGCACAAAGTCCAGGAGCCCATCGGCGTTCACATCGCCGACGATTTGCAGGGACGTCGCGGTCGACGTGCTGAGAATTCCTTGCGGAAAAACTCCTTCCGCCACCACCACGGCGCCAGCAGCGTGACTTTGCTTGAAGATGCCGGTGATTTGATTCGTGCCGACGGCGGTCACCTGAACAATCTCTTCCGCACCCGCCGTGTCGATGCTCAGTTT
>CBFHBI010000138.1:0-6724 GCA_965653755.1 uncultured Blastocatellia bacterium | reverse complement strand
GCCCCAATAAGCGTGCGTCCCGCCAAAGAATTCCGTTGCGCTTTGGACCAGATCGCTTGTGACCGGTCGAGAACTATCCGTACCAGCTATTCCTCGCGCCATTTTCGTTCCTCCATCTTCGAGAATTCCTACACGCTGTCGTCTCTTGTTCGGCGATTTCGCGTTGCACTCTTTTGATCTATAACGAACCGCCGCGCTTCCTAATCGATCAGGCGATGCAAAAATTATTAGATTTGAGCAGCGGCTTGACTCTCGATGGCCCGCATGAAAGTGCTGACTGCTGGCGCATCAGCTATCGTATCCGGTGGGCGATCCATTGCCGTCACAGCGGCGGCCGCCGCCAGTTCGCAAATCACCTTTGTGGCCGCCAACAATTGGGATAGGTTGCGTGCATCAAACAACTCCGCAAAACCGCGGACGCCCGCAGCGTCTGTGAAAACGACATAATCGATGCCGCCACCGGCCAACCACGCAGCGATTTGCGCCAGCCGATCACGCGCAGCCAAACGATAAGTCGGAACAACGTCGGCCCGCGCGCCGACATTCTCCAATTCGTTCCCGAGTTGGCAGAAAGTAAACTCCGCCGCCGGGATTAGAAAATTCAAGCATCGCAGCTCGTCGGCGCCGCCGACAAAATTGCGAAAGGCGGCAACGATCGCCGACGTCGAATCATCGTCTGTCTGGAGATCTAGATGAATTCGACAAGCTGTTAATTTTTCCGCCGTCGCCGCGCCGATGGCCGCGACTCGCAAATCGTCGAGATTGCTTAGCTCGCGTCCTGATTCAGAGAATCGGGACAAAAAGTATTCAGCCGCATGGACGTTTCGAAAAACGATCCAGTCATAGCCAAACAGGTTTTCGATCCCCTCGTCGAGAGCCGCAGCGGTTTGCAGACTTTCCGCGAGAGGCTGTGGCCAACGAATGACTCGCGCGCCCCGAGCCATGACCTCAGTGGCGATGTCAACATCGAGGGGCGATGGTCCAAGTAAGAATGTGCGGCCGGATAAATCGGTCGTCATCGCTTCCTGTTCTCATTCGCACCTGGCTTCAGCCAGGTGACTAGGTGACGTTTAATTGGAAACCGTTTGAAACGGTTTCCGCTGCAACCAACGCTCGCAACACCCGACTAAAGCCGGGTGTGAATGAAATTGTGTGCACACAACTGTTACCTATCCTTCCGGCGACTTCGCACTTTCCAAACAATAACGCCAATCACAATCGCCACGATTAGCAGGATGGTGCCAGTTCGGCCGACCCACTTCACCAGCAGCGGCAAACTCTGACCGAATAAGTAGCCGAGCAGCGTAATCGTGAACGACCAAAGCACCGCGCCGGCGACGTTATAAACGACGAAGACTCGCCAAGGCATCTTCGACGCGCCGGCGAGCAGCGCTGCGAACACGCGCAAGCCGGTGATGAAGCGCGCGACAAGAATCGTCTTGTTGCCGTGACGCTTAAAATAATTCTCCATGTGCTCGACTCGCTTCGGCGTGAGAAAAAAGAAGCGGCCGATCTTCAAGAGAAACGGCCGGCCAAAGTGATGACCGATCCAAAATCCAATGTTGTCGCCAACCACCGCGCCACTTGCCGCAATCAGCATCACCAGCGGCATCCGAAACACTCCGGTCGAAGCAAAGTAGCCGGCGACCAACAGAATCGTCTCACCCGGCACCGGCAGCCCCGCGTTTTCCAGCATCACGCCAAAGAAGACGGCCCAATAGCCGTACGCGAGCATGTACTGCTCGATCAACTGCAGCGAGTTATGGAGAAATTCCATTCGCGCCACTTTACAGGAATAGGTGGATGCGCACTACCCATCAGGACCGCGACCGACAGAGAGTGGCGAGACGCAGCCCATGAGCTGTAAATTCCGGCACAGTCGTGGTGTATGTCAGCGCGCACAGGATCAAGCTAGAGCTTGATCCATGGCTGGCACGCTTTTGCGCTTCTGCCTAATCTCTTTCACGCCATCGACGTGACGGATCGAGTTGGCAGCGGCTATAGGCAGGCATAGAATGGACTTATCCTCGGACGACAACGCATCTATTTGTTCCTGCATCGGAAGGAAAATTATGAAACGATCAGTTCAGTTGCTGTTCGTATCGATTCTCCTGGGTATCGCGCAGACGTTTGCACAAACGTCCACTCAAAGACCGAAGACAACGCCGCCGCCTCCGCCACCGTCGCGCGATCAGGAAGTCGAGACGCTGAAGATTGATACGAACCTGGTCACGGTGCCGGTGATTGCGAGTTCGCGCAATGGCAACTACATCGCGGATTTGAAGAAAGAAGAGTTCATGCTGCTGGAAGACGGGGTGGCGCAGGAGATTTCTTTCCTGGCGACGGTGGATGCGCCGTTCGATGTGGTGCTGATGCTGGACACGAGCGACAGCACGGAAGTGAAGCTGCCACAGATTCAACGCGCGGCGATTCAATTTCTCGAGCAGCTGCGGCCGCAGGACAAGGCGAAAGTCCTCGCGTTCGATGGTGAGCTGCATGACTTGACTGACTTCACCAACGACAAGGCGATCCTGCGCAACGCGATTTCACAGACCAAGACTGGTCACGATACGCACGTGTACGACGCGGTGCAGTTCGCGCTCGATTCTCTGCGGCCTTTGCAGCGGCGCAAGGCGATCGTGATTTTCACGGACGGCGCCGACTGGCACAGCCAGAGCGCGACGTATGAAGCGACGATTCACGATTTGGATGAGAGTGGGGTGATTGTTTATCCGATTCGCTTTGATACGCGCGCGGAGACTGAGCGATTAGCGCGGCAGCAGGAAGCTGCGAGTAACGGAGTGGGCTTGCCGACCAGCAGCATTCTGCGTCTGCCGACAGGCGGCGGAACGCCTTCGACTTTTCCGGGCAGTGATCCTTCTTCGGCGCCCACGATGCCGCGCGGCTCATTGCCAATCCCCCCTCCGTCAATAATTTTCGGTCCACGTCAGGTGGGGATGCCGCCACAAACTTCACCGACCGATCCGTTTCCGAGTAATGACCCGGCACGCGATCGCAACGATCCGCGAAACGATCCTAACAACCCTCGAAATAATCCGGCGCGAAATCCAACTCCTTCCAACAATCCGAATAAAGCGCCGCGCAACGATACGCTGAGCGCGATGTTGGATAATCTTTATTTGTTAGCCGACAGTTATCTAAAGGACCTCGCGGAACACACCGGCGGGCAGCTTTATCGCGCGGATGCCGCGGCTGCGACGTTGCCGCAGGCATTCGCAGCCATTGCCGCCGAGTTGCGCACCCAATACCTGCTCGGTTATTACCCGGCGAACAAGACCACGCGCAAAGATATTGCTGTGCGCGCGCGACCTGGTTACCGGCCAAAGAGTGTGATGTGAATTGGAGCGCGGGCATCCTTGCCCGCAAAGCGTGCGCAGCACGCTCAGGCTTTTGTTCGCGCTTCGCGCTCATGTCGGCAGGGATGCGGCGCGCTCCTTTGGCGCGCATCCCTTTCTCAACGCACGCCAAACTTGTTCGGCTTGTTAGCTCGTGTTAGTTTTCTAGCTCAACCGAGCGCCAATCCGAATCAAACTATGCCGACGAGAGAAGAAGCCTGGGAACTTTTGTGTGAGTACACAAAAGGGGACAGCCTGCGCAAGCACGCCATCGCGGTCGAGACGGCCATGCGCGCGTGCGCAACGCGTTACGGAGGAGCGGACGCCGACGTAGACGAATGGGGGTTGGTCGGTCTGCTGCATGATTTCGATTACGAAATGTTTCCGTCAGCCGATCAGCATCCGTTCACCGGTTCGAACATTCTTTGCGGCCGAGGCTATTCGGATCGAATCATCAGAGCGATTCTTGGTCATGCGACTTACACGGGGGTGCCGCGCGACACGGACATGGCGAAGGCTTTGTTTGCGACCGACGAGTTGTGCGGCTTTCTGGTCGCTTGTGCGCTCGTGCGGCCGTCGCGCAGTCTCGACGACATGGAAGTAAAGTCGGTCAAGAAAAAGTTGAAGGACAAAGCGTTCGCACGCTCAGTTAATCGCGAAGACATTCATCAAGGCGTACAGGAGTTGGGCGTCGAACTGGATGAACACATTCGATTTGTGATCGATTCGCTAAAGCCGATGCAGAAAGAGATTGGATTAGGGTTGAGTCCCGCACCGAGTCACGCGGGTCCGGAGTAAAAAAGGGTAAGGAGCTTGATCAATAGAACGTCGATTCCCGCGGTGAGACAAATTGTCCACAGAGTTTGCAGCTTTCGCCTGTTTGCCGTGTGGCGGTAAACAAACGTACCCGAACAAACAGCGCAGATCCACGGTGGTAGAAACACGGTGAGAAAAATCAGGCGTGAATGTTGATTACTAAGAGGCGCCAGCGCATATTTCCAGGAACCCAGTGCGACAACGATAATCGTCACTGTGGCGCCGGCGCCGATCACTCCGGCGATCAGTGACGCAAGGAAGACCAATTTTAGACGCATTTATCGCAAGCATAGCATAGCGACAAATCACCGAACAGAATGCTCACTCGCAGCGCGCTGATTTACCTCTCTCGTCAGGAAGGCCTCAAGAATTTCGCCGCCAAGTTTGCTCCTTTCAAAAAATTAACGACGCGCTTCATCGCCGGCGAGACGACGGATGAGGCGGTAAATGCAATTCGCGAGATCAATGCGCGCGGCTGCTCAGCGTCTTTCGATCACTTAAACGAAGGCGTCCACGATATTGCGGGGACCGAAGCGGAGGTGAACGAATATCTTCACCTGCTCAAATTGATCGACGAAACGAAAATCAATTCGAACGTTTCGATCAAGCTGACCCAGTTTGGATTGGAGATCGATCCGGAACTGGCTTATCGAAACGCGCGACAAATCGTTGAAGACGCGAAGCGACGCGGCAACTTTGTGCGCATCGATATGGAAGGGTCGAACGTGACGCAGGCGACGCTCGATATCTTTCGCCGGCTCCGATCCGAATATGAATTGAACGACGTCGGCATTGTGTTGCAGTCATATCTTTATCGCACAGAGGCCGACGCGCGCGAGCTTCTGAAAATTCCGGCGCGCATTCGTTTGTGTAAAGGCGCGTACGACGAGCCGGCCGAAGTCGCTTATCCCGACAAGAAAGATACGGACGCCAATTACGTGCGCGTCATGAAGTTGCTGCTTTCAAGTGGAACGTATCATGGGATTGCGACGCACGATCCGAAGATGATCGAGGCGACGATCGATTTTGTGCAGCGCGAGGGAATTCCGAAAGATGCCTTCGAATTCCAGATGCTTTACGGCATTCGTCGCGACTTGCAGGAGCAACTGGCGCGCGATGGCTGGGGGATGCGCGTTTACGTGCCGTACGGAAAACACTGGTATCCTTACTTCATGCGGCGGCTGGCGGAACGGCCGGCGAACATCTGGTTTGTGCTGAAGAATTTTCTGAAGGGATAGTGTTAGAACCGGGAGCGAGTGAATTCATTCATTGATTCATCGGCTCATTGACTCATTGATTCATTGAAAACGCTGCGATTGATCAAAATGAATCAATGAATCAATGGTTCAATGAGTCAATGGTTCAATGAATCAATGGTTCAATGAGTCAATGAATCAATGAGTCAATGGTTCAATGAGTCAATCTTTCGACGCGGACGCTTACGTTCCGGATTCTGAATTGTATGGAATCTTATCTCTGGATCTTCTGGGCCATCCTCGGCGCAATCCTCGTCGTCGCTGAAGTGTTCACGACCGGGTTTGTCTTGCTTTGGTTTGGCATCGGCGCGCTGGCCGCCGGGCTCGCCGGCATGCTCGGCCTGCACAGTGTCACCCTGCAATTCCTTATCTTCGCGATCGTTTCGATCGCGCTGACCGCGGCGTCACGGACAATCTTCGTTAATTATTTTTCGCGCGAAAGAACCGGCGGCGATCTCAAAACCGGAGTTGAAGCCCTGCCCGGCAAAATCGGCACGGTGGTGTCATCGAGTCGCGGCGCGCTCAATGAAGGCGCCGTCAAAGTGTTCGGCTCTACCTGGACAGCGTATCCGGCCGACGGTGAAGAGCCTCTGGAGGCCGGCGATCGTGTCGAAGTCACGAGCGTGCAAGGCGCGTCGATTTACGTAAGAAGGATTGGGGCAGGCCCGGACTGGCGCGGGCAGAGTTGAGCGAGCGGTTTTAATGCTCTTGAGTATCGGTGACGGTTTCGTCCAAGGTTCGATCTTCATCCTGCGCCGGCAACTCGACTGTGATCCGATCGTCGTTCGGATCGCGTAAATCGTCTCCGCTAAACCGCGCCAGCACCACCGTGATGTTGTCTTCGCCGCCTCGATTGTTTGCTTCAGCAACGAGCGCGTCGCAGGCCGCACTGAGATCGCCGGCGTCGGCGACAATCTGCCGAATGTCCTCGTTGCGCAACTTGCCCGATAACCCGTCGCTGCAAAGCAAAAGCATATCGCCGTCGCGCAGTTGAATGCGCCCGGTCGCGGGCGTCAACTCGTTCTGCGCGCCGAGCGCCTGCAGAATCACGTTACGGAACATGTGCGTCTCGGCTTCCGCTTCGCTGATTTGGCCGACGTCAACCAATTGCTGGACCAGCGACTGATCCTTTGTCGCGAGACGAATTTGCTGGCCGCGCATGACGTATGCGCGGCTGTCGCCCACCTGGATTAGATCGAGCTTGTCGTTCTTAATTGCGGCTCCGGTGAGCGTCGCGCCCATGCCGCTACAGCGGCTGTCCTCGAGGCTCTTGTAATGAATATTTCGATTGGCTTC
>CBFHBI010000137.1:0-6728 GCA_965653755.1 uncultured Blastocatellia bacterium | reverse complement strand
TGCGTCCGTTCAGCGCCAGATTCTGCACCTGCCTTTGATCCACCACCCGCGCTACTTCGCCCGAGGTGGTATTCACCGTCTCGCCGACGCCGGAGGTCACCTCCACGGTCTCAGTTACCTGCCCGACTTGCAGAGTCATGTCTTGGGTCAGACGCGCATCCGCAGCCAGCACCACGTCGGTTTGTTGAGCTCGCTTGAACCCATCGCGGGCCACCAGAATTGTGTAAGTGCCCACCGGCAGATTGGTGGCCGTGTAAAACCCATCTTCATCCGTAGTGACGGTGCGGACAAGGTTGGTTGCTGCGTTCGTGATAGTGACAGTGGCGTTTGGAACTGCGCCGCCATTGCTGTCTTTCACCGTGCCGGAGATCCGGCCGAAGATGGTTTGGCCTGAAGCACTAACCGTCGCGCAAATCATCATCAACAAAATTGCGCCGACCATCGCTATGGTCGAACCGCGCTCCCCCGTGTTTGGTTCGTTTCGCATGTGTGTTGCCTCCTGTAGAATTTTTGCGAATGAGGGCACCATCAGCCTGTGTCTGGATGCCCTCAGTCAGGCGACCTCTTGTTCTGTTTACTCGGCAAGCGATTACGAATTTAATCGCCTCCATAAATGCCAAAATCTCTAAGCCACGCGGGGCGCCGCAAAGGTAGGCGCGGCGATTAGCGCTGCTGCTCCGCGAAGTCGCGGGTGTTCCTGGGTTGAGCCGATCCGGATCGGCGTAGAGCCGCCCTTTTGAGTTAGTGCGCGCTCAGCCAGACCATCCGTCACTCTTTTCGAGATCACATCCCAAGCCGCAGTGATCTCACCATCAAGGTAGATACAATCGGGATTGATAACGTTCACGATGTTGGCCAATCCCAAACCGAGAAAGTGCGCGGTTGTTTGGATTGCCCCTCTGGCCTTAGCGTCCCCTTGGCGAGCTCGGGCGATCAGGTCCGGCACGGTGAATGATCCATTGTTGCGGTTTTTCAGAATATTTGGACTAAGCTTGTACAAATTCCAGCCAAAATAACGAGACAGGGTTGCGAGATTAGAAATATAAGCTTCCCAGCAGCCGGTGGCGCCGCACATGCAACGTGGTCCTTCGAGATTCAATGGGACATGCGCAAACTCACAAGCTTTGTGATCTGTGCCGCGCAATAGTTATCCGTTTACGACAACCCCCACGCCTACGCCGTCTGATACGCCCACGTAAACAAAGTTCTGCGACCGCGCAGGGTCGCCGCGTTCGAACCAAAGCAACGCTGAGGTACAAGCACGCCCGGAGTTCTCAATCTGGACCGGCAATCCAGTCGCCACCGCGAGAGGGTTGCGAAAATCCACATTCTTCCAACCCAGCGCCGGGGCATTCAGAACGCGGCCACTGTTTTGATCGACCATTCCGGGAACGGCGACCCCAACGCCCTCTACGCCCGCTTTGCTTCCGTTGGTTCTTACAAGTCTCCGAATTCGGCTTGCCAGATCGCGAATGAAGTCAGGCACTGAAAAAATCGTGTCGTACGCCTCGATCGCGAGTTGTCTGCCTGAGAAGTCGCATACCATCACGTAAGTCTTGCTGAACCGGATGTCGACCGCGATTGCCAGCCGATCCTGACTCTTGATGTGAAGCAGCGTTGGCTTGCGCCCAAAAGGCAATTCGCCGGTCGCACCTTCATAAATCAGATCCTGTTCGAGGAGCTCTTGAACGAGCACCCCGGCCACGCCACGAGTCACTTTCATGCGGCGCGCTAGTTCCGCACGCGATATCGGTTGATGCTCATGAATTACATTGAGCGCGATCCGGCAATTGATCTCGCGCGAAGTGGAGCGAGTAGCAACACGAAAATCTCCAGGATTTATTTTCCGCATCGCAGTTCTATTTTGTACATCGTACGTACAATACGAAAATACGCCGCACCATTTACCAGAACTTCAAATGTGTGTCAACAAGAAAATCGATTTTCTAAAGAGGTCTGGGTGATTTTTCAAGGCACCGCAGTGAAACGACGGCGATGCGATCTATATCCAAGTAGAGCGTTTTTATCTAAAGAAATTCTCGCCCGGGCGATTGTGGTGTTCTTGGAAATAGGTGGGTATTGAACGACGGAAAAAGTGTCCGACGAGTGGATGCCTAGGTTAGGACGGTAAGTATCGCAGAAAACGGGTTTACCGGATAATGGCTCCGCCCACTGGACACTCTTCGCAACCTTTTGGCGCCAAGAACACTCACGGCAAAATTACAAACGGCACCTCTTGCTTCAATACTTTCTGTTGCACGAGATCTCTGCTTTCAATCAGCGCCGAATACTTTCCCGGCGGCAAACCAGCGAGCTTGATGTACTTGGCAAACGTTAAATCAGACGCGGACTGCGCGTCGGTGAGCTGATAATCTACCGGTTTGGTCGCACGGTTCCCGTCCTTCATTAACGTCACCGTCACTCTCACCAAAGGTGTGCCGGTCTGACTCGAGACCATCGCGTTATATACCTTCAAGAAGATGATCAAGTTATCGGTGGCGTGAAATTCACGACTCGGTGAAGGACGAATCTGCACGTTGCCTTCGCTCAAGACATCCTGTTTGCCACGCTCGCCTTTGAATGGCTCAGCGTGGCGGCTCAAGACTGCCTGGGTCACCCAGAAGTCAGAGTCAGTTAATGGCAGTACAAGTTTCTCTCTTTTGGCGACCACCTTACCCGACAATCGGTCGCGAACAATCAAATCAATCGTGTAACTGCCTGCTCCCAGCGACAGATCCTGACGATAAAAGATCTTGTCGTTCAAAATTGATTCGTATTGCCGGGCCGTCAGGGCGACGTCAAAGTTTCCTCCCAGCCGGGAAAGAATCTTGTCTTCACCTTCAGCTCGGAGTACGCCGAGTACTTCCAAGTGCAAACGTTGCGTCTCGCCTTTGCGATCGAACTGCACCGCAGCCGGAGGGATTTCTAAAGAGAGCGGTACGATGTAGTAGCCCTCTCCAGATCGAAAAGAGTTCAACTGCATTGAGAGTGGTAGCATGGGGTGGGCTTCCAGGGTTGAGAAGCTCGCCAGCAATTTCCTGTCTTCAGGCGAAAAAGGAATAGTCTGATCCGGCGGAATCGCGTAATAGCCGGGACGAGTAACTACAATTAGATCGGGTCTTTGAACTTCAATCTTTACCTTACGAAAACTGCCGTCAAAGTTTTGATCTGTACTCCGGTAAGCGAGGGTGTAGCGCGAACGAATCTCCGCATCGATTCGATCCAGGCCACTGGCGAAGTCGTTGGTATTTTTTACGAAGCGTCCGCCAGTATCGTTTGAAATTTTATACAGAAGATCCTGTTGCCGGTCCAATCCTTCGAACCGGGTGATATCAAAGACGCTTTCGCCGGCCGCCGATCTGCGCCGGGCTTCCATAGGATTGTCGCCTGAAATTCCGCTCAGCGGTGAAGCAACCACCGGCGACCCCGTAGTCGGCGTACCGCCGGTCAGGCCGGTTGAATCAACAATATAGACGGCTACATTGGCGCGGTTGGCGATATCGATTGTACTTTGCACTTGCCAGTCGAGCCAATCAGGTGCGACAAATCCTTCGGAGAACATGACAAGCGTCTTCCTTACCGGTATCGGGCGCAGTCCCTCGCAAATAGCCGCGAGCGCCGCCAGCACCGGTCGTGACTGCTGCGCGCCGAGCGCCGAGCGCATTATCAAATATTGCTCAAGTACGCGCCGGGCAATCATGATCTGAGCTGAAGCCGAGCCGGCAAGCGCGGGTCCGCCGCTAATGTCGACTGTGGGTACATCATCGGGGCTGTCGGGGCCGATCTGTTTAGGGAATCTGGTAAGAAATTCGCGAAGTGAGTCTATTTTTTCCGCGACGTCCCGTCCCTCTGATGTTTTTGAACCAACCGAGCTTACGTAAGCTTTGTCAACAGCCTCGATCAGTTTTGCTTTGTCCTGGGTGAATGGTTGCCATAACTGCAAATCTCCGGAGATGGAAAACACAGCCACCGAGTCGCTGTCGGTTATCCGGTCGCGAATGTATTTCTTGATGCCGTCGCGCACGTGCTTTAGATTTGATAACTCGGTGCTTTGGCCGTCCATCACCAGGGAAATGATGTTCCGGGGGCGGACGTAAGGGTTGCCGGGTTTTGTTTCAGGGGCAACACCAGGCTGACTTTCCCGCTCCGCAGACTCAGCCGAACGATCAGTCGCCTTAGTTGGCTGTCCGGCTTGCTGGCCGCCGGTAAGGGTAGAGTCGAAGAATTGAATCTTCTGGGGCACACCGTTTTCAGAGATGGTGAAGTCTTCCGGTTTGAGATCGGTGACAGTCTTTCCCTTTTTGTCTTTGACGATCACGTCAAGACTTACAAGGTTGGAATCAACTTTGATTACATTATCGCCTCCGCTTTTCTTTGGCTCTTTCTGCTGTTGCGCTGGCGTCAGTAGGGAGCAAAGAAACAGTGCGGGAACTACCAGAAAAGTTTCCAGGCACCGGATCACGTGGCGTCTTCGAGAAAAGCTATGGTCAGACATGTTTCACTTCAAACTGCGTTGCGAAGCAATGCCATATTTGGCGCGCTCTTACTGTCAGCCCTGATAGTACCGCAGTTGCTAATCTCTGGAAAACAGTCTAACAACGAAGCCGGCTATAGAGCTAAGGTCATTACGATGCGTTTCATGCTATGACTCTAAGGGGCCTTTGGGAATTGAGGCACATCATGATTTTGGTAACGGGAAACGTTGGTGATCTTTTTGCCGCTTAGCGGCGAGTTCAAAACCAGAATCCGCCAGAAAGCGCATTGCTGAATTTCGTGGTTTCGCGGCAAAGACAAAAGGCCGCTGGTGGCGATTCCGGCGACCTTCATCCAATTTGGCTCCGCAGGTAGGACTCGAACCTACAACCCTTCGGTTAACAGCCGAATGCTCTGCCATTGAGCTACTGCGGAACACCGAACGCGCTTGTTGGGTAGGATGCGCGAAGCATTCTTATAACAAAGCGCCACAGACAGGGTCAAGGCAACCTGGCGCACGCCCATTATGTCTTCGATCAGTTAGACGGCACTTGTGCCGCCGTTCCGAACGCGCGTTGCGACGGCGAACAAACAAATGATCAATTCCACTCTGACACTTGTTCACACACAAAAATGTTGTAGTATGCCGCGCGTCCGATCCTATCAATCAATCCACAGGAGACTTGCTCTTATGTTTTGCAGCCGCGATCGTTTTAATTCAACGGCCCGATATCTTCTCAAAGGTGTTTTGTTACTGGCGGCGTTCACCAGCGCTGCATTCGCGCAGCAACCTTCGTCGCAGTCTTATTTCACCGATCCATCGATTTCGCCAGATGGGTCTGAGATTGCTTTCTCGTCAGGCGGCGACATTTGGACCGTGCCGGCGAGCGGTGGCGATGCGCATTTGCTCGTGTCGCATCCGGCGACTGAATCAAAACCGCTTTATTCGCCAGACGGTCGTAAGCTCGCGTTCGTCTCGACGCGGACAGGAAACGGTGACATTTACGTGCTCACGATCGACACGGGCGATCTGAAACGACTGACCTTTGATGACAGCATCGAGTTGCTTGATGGTTGGTCAGCCGACGGACGTTGGATCTATTTCACCTCGACGACGCTTGACGTCGGCACGCCAGACATTTTGCGCGTGAGCAGCGATGGCGGCACGCCGATGCAAGTTAGTGGCGATATCTACACGGCTGAATATCACGCGGCGCCTTCGCATGACGGCGCCATGGTCGCTTTCACCGGCCATGGGCTCGGCGGCAGTCAATGGTGGCGCAAAGGTCATAGTCACATCGATGAAAGCGAAATCTGGTTGCTGCGCTTCGGTCCGCAACCAAAGTACGAACAAGTGAGCGAAGGCGGCGCGAAAGAGATGTGGCCGATGTGGAGCAAAGGTGATCGAACGATCTTCTATGTCTCCGATCGCAGCGGCGCGCAGAACATCTGGGCCGCTGACTTGAATGGGAAGCCGCGCCAGGTCACGCAGTTCAAAGATGGCCGCGTCCTTTGGCCCAGCATCGGTTACGACGGCCGCACGATTGTTTTTGAACGCAACTTCCAGATTTGGAAACTCGACACAGCCAGCGGCCGCGCCGCCCCTGTCAACATCACGCGCCGGGGTGTGCCCGCGGGTCCGGCAGTCGATCATCTGCGATTAAGTGAAGGCATTTCCGAGATGGCGCTGTCCCCGGACGGAAAAAAGATCGCGTTGGTTATGCGCGGCGAAATCTTTGCGGTTTCGGCTACCGATGGAGGCGACGCGGCGCGCGTGACGAACTCGCCCGCCGAAGAGGGTCAGGTGGCCTGGTCTGCCGACAGCCGGCGGTTGGTTTATGTTTCGGATCGCGATGGCCCGGCGCATCTTTATCTTTATGACTTTGCGACAAACAGCGAATCTCGCATCACCAATGGTCCTGCGAGTGACGATACGCCCGCTTTCTCGCCCGATGGGAAATCGATTGCCTTTGAACGCGGCGGCGAAGAGATTCGGGTTTACGAAATCGATGCAAGAAAGGAGCACACGGTCGCAAGAGCGCACCTCGAACGCCCGCCGCTGAGTTCCGATCGTCCGTTCGCGTGGTCGCCCGACAGCAAATGGATCGCTTACGTGCCCGTCGGTGAAAAATCTTTCAAGAATGTATTCGTCGCGCCCGCGAGCGGCGGCGAAGGGCGCCAAGTGAGCTTTCTCGCGAACAGCAACTGCAACACGATCACGTGGAGTCCTGACGGCACCTTTGTCTTGTTCGACA
>CBFHBI010000136.1:0-6729 GCA_965653755.1 uncultured Blastocatellia bacterium | reverse complement strand
TCGCCGCTGCGCTCTGCCGGCGCACTCCCCATGGTTCTTCATCTCCACGCGGTCCACGCTGGCCACGGCGTTGCCCGTGATTGGCGTTGAACTGCGCTTTCAACTGATCAAGCTGGGTCTTCTGCTCAGGCGTCAGGACGGAGAGCATTTGCTGACGGAGTTGAAATCTCGCGCCCATCAGCTTGGCCTCGAGGCCCGCCATGTCCGTTAACTTTTGAGTAGCCAGCGCTTCATTGAACGTACCGCCTTCACTCGCCTGACGCAACTCCTGCCGCTTCGCGCGCAATTGCCCGAAAAGCGGTTTGTTGCTTTCCATAAAGCTCTGACGGATTGTCTTGATTTTCGCTTTTTGATCGTCGGTAAGATTCAGACGAGCAAGAAGCCGATCTTCGCCGAACCCACCGCGTCTGCCCGCGCCCTGCCAAGTGCCGCGGCGTCCCTGGCCATCGCCCTTTCCAGTTTTCACCGTCTGTGCAACCGCCAGCGAACCGATTGCGAGGACAACAGCTGAGAGAGAGGCTATTGCCACCAACTTAACCTTTCCTAATTTTTTCATTCCCTTTACTCCTTGTCCTAAATGTGAGGCCCATGCCTCTCAATGGGCCAGACACCGCACGGGACGCATTCGTTACGGCGTGTTCGGTGAGCGCACGCATCCTGCGTGCGGTACGCCGGCATCCCTGCCGGCTCTTGCTCACTTACATGCGAGCAGGATGCTCGCGAACCGCACGCAGGATGCGTGCGCTCCTTTGTAACGAGATTCAACTTTCCGGTGTCTAGTTGATTGAGCGCCGGGTTTATGCAAGTTTCCGGCGCATTTTATTGAATCACAGGATGAATCATGGCAACTGAATTCGTAGCACCACGGCCGGTCGTAGCCGGAAACAATATCGGTCGCGTAACTGGTTGGATTAAGTCAGCCAGCCAAAAAATATTGACCAAGAAGAAGCATTTATTCATTGGCGGAGCAGCCGCAGTCGTGTTGGCCGCCGGGGCTTTCTATTTTTGGGGTGGCAGCGCGAGCGCCGCGCAGTACCTCACCGCGAAAGTTGACCGCGGCAATCTGCGCAACACTGTCACCGCGACCGGGACCCTACAAGCGGTGACGACGGTTCAGGTTGGCAGTCAGGCTTCGGGAACAATTTCTGCGCTATACGCTGACTACAACTCGGTAGTTAAAAAAGGTCAAGTGGTCGCGCAGCTCGATCCCGCGGTATCGAAAGCCCAGGTCGAACAAGCCAAAGCGAACCTGCAACAGGCTCAGGCGAGTTTGCAGCAGGCGAAAGCTGCCGTGGCGAATTCTCGCGCCGGGGTCAGCGATGCACGCGCGCGCGCTCAAGCCGCTTCGTCAACCGCTCAAACCAATCAAGCCGGCGTCGCGGCGGCCCAGGCCAATCTCGCGATGCTCAAGGCGCAGCAGGATGACGCGCTCAGCTTGCTCAAGCAGCAGGAAGCTTTGCTGAAGAGTGGCGTCATTGCGCAACGCGATCTGGAAACTGCGCAGACGGCCTATCGCACGGCGCAAGCGAAATATGAACAAGGCGTCGCGCAATTGAATCAAGCGACACTCGGTCAACAAATGTCCGCGAGTTCTGGCATTGCGCAATCGCAAGCGCAGGTCGAGCAATCACAAGCTCAGGTCGGTCAGACGCAAGCGCAGGTGCAAGCGGCTGAGGCGCAGGTGCAACAAGCGACCGCAGCGTTGCAGTTGGCGGAAGTTAATCTAGCCCACACGACGATCACTTCGCCGATCGACGGCGTCGTCGTTTCGCGCGACGTCAACGTGGGCCAGACCGTTGCGGCTAGTCTGTCGGCGCCGACGCTGTTCACGATCGCGAACGATCTGACCAAGATGCAGGTGATCGCGAATATCGATCAAGCGGACATTGGTCTGGTGGAAAACGCCAAGTCGGTGAACTTCAGGGTCGATGCATTTCCCGGAAAGACTTTCGACGGCAAGATCGAACAGATGCGATTGAATCCGCAGAACGTGCAGAACGTCGTCACCTACAACGTGGTGATCGACGTGGATAATCCCGAACAGAAATTGAAACCTGGCATGACTGCGAACCTGACGGTAACAATCGATGAACGCAACAACGTGCTCAAGGTGCCGAACGCTGCGCTGCGATTCACGCCGCAGGATACCGGCGCCCAGAAAGCGGGTGGCGCCAGCGGAAATTGGCAAGGCCGTCGTCAGCAGAGCGGCAACGGCGCGACTGATGGCGCGGCGAAGAGTGCGAATGGAAGCGACGTCCAGTTCGCGCGCGCAACTGATCCGGTGCTCGCTGGCCAGACTCGAGTGATCTGGGTGTTGGGCCAGGACGGCCAGCCGCAGCGTAGGCGAATCAAGATTGGTCTGACCGACGGTGCTTCGACCGAAGTCGTCGAAGGCAATTTAGTCGAAGGCGAGATGGTTATTACAGGACAGACGCTGTCGAGCAGCGCGGCGAAGGCTAATTCGAATCAAGCTTCAGCGCCCGGATTTGGCGGCGCGCCACGGACCGGTGGTCCAGCGGCAGGAGGCCGAGGCCGATAACGTTCAGACGGAGCGACAACGGGGCAGTAGCCCGACCGTGAGGGAGGGCTCACGCTCAAGGATGATAAGACTTGGTAAGTCAAGACGATCATGCAGGCAATTCAAGAAATCACAAAAGCGAATCCGGCGGTCATCGGATCGATTGAAATACAAGAGCCGCGTCCGGTGATTCAGCTCGAGAACATCCACAAGACGTACACGATGGGCGATGTTCAGGTGCACGCGCTACGCGGTGCATCGCTCCGGATTCACGCAGGCGAATTCGTGGCCATCATGGGAGCATCGGGCTCCGGCAAATCGACGACGATGAATATTCTTGGTTGTCTCGATCGTCCTACGAAAGGAACGTACGTGCTCGACGGCCAGGATGTCTCAGAGATGTCCAAGGATGAACGCGCCGACATTCGCTCGCGAAAAATTGGATTTGTGTTCCAGGGATTCAACCTGCTCTCGCGCACGTCGGCATTGGAGAACGTCGAGCTGCCGATGCTGTACGCAGGTGTCAGCAGTGCGCAGCGTCATCGGCGCGCGATGGAAAGCCTCGCGGCAGTTGGACTCGCTGGACGTGAACAGAACCATCCGAACCAATTGTCTGGCGGCCAACAGCAACGCGTCGCTGTCGCGCGCGCGTTGGTCAATGAGCCGGCTTTGATTCTGGCTGACGAGCCGACAGGCAATCTCGATTCACGCACCTCGATCGAAGTAATGGAAATCTTCCAGCGCTTGAATCGCGAGCGTGGCATCACGCTGGTACTGGTCACGCACGAACCCGACATCGCTCAGTACGCGCAGCGCGTGGTCGTTTTCAAAGACGGAAAGATCAAGAAAGACTCGCGCGTCGAACATCAGCGCGATGCTGCAACGGAGCTGAAGAATCTTCCTCCGATTGAAAAGGATGAGGATGAAGAATGATCGTGTCAGAACGGGGAGCGGTAGCGACCCGATCATCCACAAACTTCCGGGTTCAAGGTACGCCTTGATCCGTTCGCCATCGCTCCCGGTTCTGACACTTGGCTATTTATCAAACGAATCATGGATATCTTAAACATCATTCGAGTAGCTTTCCGAGCCTTGCAGCGCAACAAGATGCGCGCGGCGCTCACCCGGCGCGGCATCATCAGCGGCGTTTCGGCGGTGGTGGCGATGGTCAGCATCGGCCAGGGCGCGCAGGCCACAGTGCAGGCGCAGATCGACAGCATCGGCACGAACCTTTTGTTCGTGACGGCAGGTGCGCAGAACGTCGGCGGCGTGCGCAGCGGCACCGGAGACACAGGCACGAACACGTTAACGGTTGACGATCTGGACGCGATTAAGCGCGAAGTGCCGAGTGTGTCGATGGTGACGCCGGCGGTGAACGCGCGCGGCCAACTCGTCGCGGGCAATATGAACTGGAATACGTCTATTCAAGGCGTGAGCGAAGAATATCCGGACGTCCGCAAGTGGGCGGTGCAAAGCGGCGCGTTCTTCACCGACTCGGACGTTCGCACAGCGGGCCGCGTGCTGGTGATCGGCCAGACGATTGCTGACAACATGTTCGCTGGAACCGATGCCGTGGGCCAGACGATTCGCGTACAGAACCTTCCGTTCCGCGTAGTCGGAGTCATGGCGCGCAAGGGTCAGGATCCGCAAGGCCGCGATCAGGACGACATCGCCTTCACGCCTTACACGACGGTGCAGAAGAAAATCCTCGGCAGCCCGCGTTTGCAGATCGCTTACGTCTCGGCAGTTTCGCCGGATGCGACGTACACGGCGCAACAGCAAATCAGTGATTTGCTTCGCCAGCGACACAAGCTTGGACCAAACGAGCCGGACGACTTCACGGTTCGTAATATGAGTGACATCGCCGAAGCCGCGAATCAAACGAATAGCACGATGACGATGCTGTTGGCATGCATCGCCGGCGTCTCGCTTTTGGTCGGCGGCATCGGCATCATGAACATCATGCTGGTGTCGGTTACTGAACGGACGCGTGAGATTGGCATTCGCATGGCCATCGGCGCGCGTTCATCAGCCGTCCGCAGTCAATTTCTGATTGAATCAGTCGTGCTGAGCCTGACGGGCGGTTTATTCGGTATCGTGCTGGGCATAATCGTATCGCTAGCGATTCCGAAGATGCTCGGTTGGCCCACGCTGATTTCGACGATGGCGATCATCGGCTCGGTGATTTTTTCCGTTGCGGTAGGAATTTTCTTCGGCTATTACCCCGCGCGCAAAGCTGCGTCGCTCGATCCGATTGATGCGCTAAGATACGAATAAGTGTCAGAACCCGGCCCGTAAGGGAGGGCAACCCTCGAATCAGAAGCTTCTCGAATTCGAGCGTCGCTCTCCCTTACGGTCGGGCTTCTGACACATAGCGCCGGTCTCGCAGTTGCGCTAAGCTCGTTGTTTCATGATCGAGGAAGAACAACTAGCGCGGCCGCGACAATTCAAAAGCGCCTCCCGCCTTACTAGAAGCCGTCTCTCGCGCTATGCTCCGCTAGTCCTGTGGGCGATTCTCATTTTCATTGGCTCGGGTAACTTCCTGTCCGCCGCACACACTTCCGAGGTATTGAGCATTATTAAGTGGCTGTTTCCATCTGCCAGCCCGGAGTTTCTAGCATGGTTTCATTTCCTGATGCGAAAGGCCGGGCATCTGACGGAATACGCGATTCTGGCAATCCTGGCTGCGCGCGCTTTTCGATATTCGTCGCACCAATTCATAAAGTCGCACTGGTTCGCGTCCTCATTGTTGGTGGCCGTCGCTTACGCTCTCACTGATGAATTTCATCAGAGCTTTGTGCCATCGCGCACAGCATCAATCTATGACTGCATGATCGATTCCACGGGAGCGCTGATTACTTTGGCCATCATTTGGCTTAATCACCGCCGAAGTTCCGGCCCCGCTCGTGTCAGAACCGAGAGCGGTAGCGACCGGATCAAAGCGCAAACCGCCAATCCTTAAGGTACGTCTGGGTTCTCCTTTTGTCCGCGGATCTTCTTGATCCCGTCGGGTTCTGACACACCTTGAACACCTAAGCTCTTTTAACCGTATAATACGTGGCGCCGCGCAGCGGCTTAATAAGAAGGAGATCAAAGACAAATGGGAATTCTTGACCGGCTCAGTCCAAGCGCACAGTTCATTGAAGTCATTGAATGGCTCGACAACACCGGCGACACGATGATGTACCGGTTTCCGGTGCGCGATCAGGAAATTAAGAACGGCGCGCAGTTGATTGTGCGCGAATCGCAAGCTGCGGTGTTCGTGCACGAGGGACAAATCGCCGACGTGTTTGGCCCCGGCCGTTACAGCGTGGACGGCGGGAACACACCGATTCTTTCCAAACTCGGCGCCTGGCGGACCGGCTTCAACTCGCCGATGACAACAGAAGTCTATTTCGTCAACACGAAACAGTTCACCGATCTCCAATGGGGGACCTCGAATCCGGTGATGATGCGCGACACGGATTTCGGCATGGTGCGTTTGCGCGCCTTCGGAATTTATTCAATGCGCGTCGCCGATCCGCGCGAGTTAATCAAGCAAATCGCCGGCACGAATGCGCAGTTTGTCACGGAAGACATCGAAGGTCAGTTGCGACGGACTCTGGTCAGCGGATTTTCGGATGCGCTCGGCGAATCAAAAATTGCGGCGCTCGATCTAGCTTCCAAGTATGACGAGCTGGGCAAGTTTGCGAAGCAGAAATTGCAGGATGAGTTCAAATCGTTGGGACTCGAACTTACGAAATTTACTGTCGAGAACATTTCGCTGCCGGAAGAAGTCGAGAAAGCGATGGATCAACGAACGCAGATGGGCGTGCTCGGCGACATGGGCAAGTACTCGCAATTTCAAGCCGCGCAAGCCATGCGCGACGCCGCCCAGAATCCGGGCGGCGGTGCCGGACTCGGCGCAGGTTTGGGCGCGGGCTTCGCGGTCGGTGGCGCGATGGCGAACGCGATGAGCGACGCGATGCGCCCGCGCAGTACGGCGAACGAATCTGTTTCCGCGCCATCGACGCAAAAATGTGTGAAGTGCGGCGCGTCGCTGCAAGCTGGCGCAAAATTCTGCAGCGAATGCGGCACTTCACAACTGCCCGCCAAGTGTCCAAACTGTCAGCACGAAATCGCCGCTGGAGCAAAGTTCTGCAATGAGTGCGGCACGAAGGTTGGATAATAGCTGTTTTCTCCTTGCGCTTCTGGCATAATGCCGATGCTCA
>CBFHBI010000135.1:0-6772 GCA_965653755.1 uncultured Blastocatellia bacterium | reverse complement strand
GCATGTTTCGTGTGATTAAAGGTTACCTGGCCAAGTTTAGCCTCTTTAGCCAGCACTATCGTGTCCGGTATCTTGCCCTGCGAATTCGTCTTGTTAATTACCAGGCTCGAAGCAATCACCAGCAATGTCAGCAAGAGAGCAAATCGAAATATGTTTCGCCTTCCGGCTTCAGGGGAACGATGCATTGAGTTTACCTCCGAGTATCGAACATTTTATTCGTTCAGGCGGCCAAATTGAACCCTGATCTATCGTGCAATCGATCCTCGCACAACTGGCAGAACTGACAGGGCCTCAAATCGACCTGCTCGACCGAATTTGAAAAGTGCATGACGCAATCAAAGCTGCGGCAATGCGTTAATGCGTACGCGTGTCCGAGTTCGTGAACCGCCTCTTTATCGGCGCGCGCAACCAACAAGGACATGTCTGCCGGCAATCCGTAAAACTCCTGGTGCAGACGGTGCGTTGACAGCAAAGCAGCGTTTCCGCCGACCTGCGCCTCACCAAACACAAACGTAAAGATTGGGATGAACAGATCGACATCCGTCACTCCCAGAAGCTTCGATTCATCGCCGCTATGCTCACGCAATTGGGCCAGCAGCGCGGTCGAATGATATTGCCGTCGCGTCGAGCTGTAGCTCCGTTCAATATCCACTTTCACCTGCGTCTCGACGCACGTCCGGCTGAATCTCTCTGCCAGCGTCAATGCCAGATAGTCCAACAGGTCACGGTTGACCGGGCCCAGCGGCACTATCCTAATTTCTGAAGCGCGCGATGACATTGGGCCGGCGCTCTAACTCGCCTTCACTGATTTCGTTTGCGCCCGCGCCGGCAGCTCCCGCTTGAAGCCATACTTCTTGATTCGGTTGTAAAGCGTCACGCGATCGATTTCGAGCAGCCGCGCCGCGCGATAGATGTTCCAGCCTGTCTCTTCCAAAGTACGCTTGATGTGCTGCCGTTCAATCTCCGCCAACGATCTGCCTTCCGCATCGCTGCTGTTTTCATTGATGTGAAGCGGCAAGTCGTCAGCTTCGATCGCGGCCGTCTTACACACCAGCACCGCTCGCTCGATGGCGTTCTGTAACTCACGCACATTGCCCGGCCATTCGTAGTTCCGCAAAACGTTCTCGGCGTCTGCAGAAATTTTGATCACCGGTCGATTCATGCTGTGCGCAAACTTCTTTAAGAAGTGGCCGGCAAGCAGCGGAATGTCTTCGCGTCGTTCACGGAGCGGCGGAATCGTGATCGAAAACACATTGATGCGATAGTAAAGGTCTTCGCGAAACTGCCCGGCGGCATTCATAGCCTCCAGGTTCTTGTTGGTCGCGGCAATCAACCGAAAATTGACGGGAATCTCCAGGTTCCCGCCCACGCGAAAGATCTTTTTTTCTTCCAGCACGCGCAACAAATCGACCTGCGTTTTCAATCCGATGTCGCCGATTTCGTCGAGGAACAGCGTGCCGCCGTCGGCCATCTCGAACTTTCCTTTGCGCCGGTACTGCGCGCCGGTGAACGCGCCTTTTTCATGGCCGAACAATTCCGACTCGAGCACACCCTCTGACAACGCACCGCAATTCACCACCACAATCGGCAGGTAGCGCCGGTCGCTGTTGGCGTGACTCGCGCGCGCAATCAATTCCTTGCCGGTGCCCGATTCGCCACGAATCAAAACGGTCGTGTCGGAAGCCGAAACCATCGCCACCTGTTCGAGCAAGCGCCGCGTAGCCGCGCTGGTACCGACGATCTCGTGCGCCAGATTCAATTCATCAATCTTCGTTCGCAATTGCTTATTTTCTGTCAGGAGCTGTTTGTGCTCCATCGCCTTTTGCACCGTGTGTTCAAGATCGTCCGGATTGAAAGGCTTGATGACGTAATCGTAGGCGCCCTGCTTCATCGCTTCGATCGCGCTCTCGACCGAGGCGTACGCCGTCATGATGATCACCGTCGCATCCGGCTGCGACTCTTTCAGTTTGCGCTGCAACTCGAGGCCGTCGATGCCCGGCATGCGAATGTCGAGCAAAAAAATGTCCCAGTTGGCATGCGCCAATTTCTCCAGCGCCACCTTGGCCGACGCAGCCGTCTCGACTTCATAACCCTCGGCGCGAAACCAATCGCCCAACGAATCACGCACGACGGCTTCGTCGTCCACGATCAGAATGCGAGCGCTTTGACTATTCATCACTGATACCTCCAGTTCGTTTTCGCGGGCCGTTCGGTCGAGAACAAAACTATTCTCATCCCGTACGGATGAAATCTTTATAGAAGCGAAGCAGAATGAAGTTACGGCGCTCCGTAGGTGCGCCATATTCCTCTCGCCAATTCCACCTCGAGATTGAAGAAACATGCCGGTCCTCACGGAGCGCGTGGCAATTAATTCTCGTGGTTTCTATAAACATCGTGCTCCTACGGAGCTTGGAGCCGCACCCACCGCCACCGTCCTCTGTTGAATTGAGCACCGCGCGACATCTGCAACCACACAGGGCAAGCGCATCACAAACGTCGTCCCTTGTCCCGGCAGCGACTGGACTTCAATTTGGCCACCGTGTGCCGTCACGATTCCGTAAACGACGGCCAGACCCAATCCCACGCCCTTGCCTTGTTCTTTGGTCGTGAAGAATGGCTCGAAGATGCATTGCCTGGTCTCTTCCTCCATCCCGACACCATTGTCCGCAATTCTAATTTCAGCTGCGTGCGACTCCCTGATATACCGCGAGCTAATCGTAATCACGCCTTCACCCGGCAGGACCGCTTCACACGCATTGATTAGCAACGCGACTAACGCCTGCTTAATCTGCTGTTCATCGCATTCGATCGGCCCGAGCCTGGCATCGCAATCCGCAATCGCCGCCGCGCCAGACAGATCGATCTTGTGTCGCACCAGACGTAGCGATTCATTGATAATCGCGTTCAGATCGTTCGGCTTGACGTTGGGTTTTGTCTGCCGCGAAAATTGCAGCAGTCCTTTCACAATTTCGCCACAACGCTCAGATTCGGAGGCGATGGTCTCGATATTCTTCTTCGTCTCGTCATCAACGGCGACGTGATTACCGTTGCGGCTGAGGCGCTTCAAAACCAGCCGCGCGTACACCAGAATTCCCGCCAGCGGATTATTGATCTCGTGGGCCACGATGGCGGCCAGCTTTCCAATCGACGCCAGCTTTTCCACGCGAAGCACGTGCTCGTGTGCCTGCTGCAATTCCACGGATTTCTTCTCGACGCGCTGCTCGAGTGTGCGGTTCCATTCTTTGATCTCCACGTTCGCGCGCTGCAACTCTCCGATCATGCGATTGAATGAATGCGCCAGTTCGCCAACTTCGTCGCGCGATCTGATTCTGATTTTGTATTCCAGATCGCCGGCCGCGACGTGATTGGTGCCGGCGATCAATTTGCCCACCGGCTTGTGAACCATGATCCAAATCAGGGTCGCGAACAATGCCGACAGCAACATCACCGCACCCGCCAGACTTATCAACATCTGCCGCCGGCTGGCGCTAATGGCCGCATCGACTGTGTCGAGCGACATCCGCACATTGATCATCCCGAGCACTTTCGTGTCGGGCGCATGCGCATGACAGCCTGAATTTGCACAAGCCGGTTCGTTGTCGATGGGATTGATTACACTCAAGGTGCGATGGCCTTTGGCGTCGATGAAAATACGAGTGCGTTCCTGCCGGCTCAATTGATGAGGAATCACGGCGCTAAGTTCAGCCCCGGCAGAATCGCGCACGTGACACGGCCGGCATGCTTCATCAGTCTTCTTAACGCGAGTGAACAACTCGGCTCCGTTGGTTGACGATTTGATTTCACCGGCTTTGTTGAAAATGCTGATCTTTTCAATTCCCGTTTGTGAACCAATTGAGGTGACAATCTGATCAATCTCGTCGCTGCGGTTATTCAACATGCCGTAGCGAGTGCTGCGCTTAACGGTTTCAGTAATTCGATCGCCGGCGGCGTAAGTAGCTTCTTCGAGGTTCTCGCGATGCAGCCGAATGATTTTATAACCTAACGCTGAAAACGTGACGATCATCGCGCCGATGAGACACAGCGTAAGCTTTGTGCTCAGGTTTATCGACGTCCGATATTTTCCGTTAAGTCTTAGCGTGACAGACATCGCACCTGTTCTGGTCCCGAACACCCACGGCCTTGACTCCGTCATGACAGGTCCCACAATTCTGCATCTTGCGGTCCGGCGTGATGTCGGGCGTCGTCGGCAGCATCCGAAATAATCCGGCATGGCAGGAACTGCAATTCGGATCTTTTGCATTCACATGGCGCGCGTGGCTGAAGATGCATCCCCCCGGACTCGACGGCCCCATTTTGCTCGCAATCGGTCCCGGCATTCGTAATTGGGCGAGTCCCCTGCTCAGATCGACTGCGCCCGTTCCTTCCGGCAGAGACAGCGGCGCTTCGCGTCGCCTGATTCCGTCGTAAGCCAGAACCACCGATGCGCCCAGGAAAATCAGGCACATGACAAACGCCGCCGTGGTCGCGCTCCAAAGCGGCGCACGGAAAGCAGCCAACGCCGGTAATTGCGCGCGCTTGCCCGCGGCAATCTCCTTCATGTCTTCGGCCGGAAATACATCGAGATACTTCACGGCCAGGCCAAAGAGCAGAAAGCCGGCGCCCACAATCGAGCCGGTAATTGCCAGCTCGTTCCAACTCGGGAAGTAATGCACCCCGGAAGATCGATCCATTCCGGTGAGCGCGACGTTCATCCGATTCATCACGAAACCGAGCACGACCATCAACGCCGATACGAATAAACCGAATTGGTTATTTCGAATGCGCGGAATGAACAGCATGACGACCGGGGCAATAACGCCAAGCAACATTTCCGCCAGGAACATACGGCCCTCATAAGTCGGCTGAAACGCCTGGCGTAGCACGCCTCGCGATTGCATGTCCGTCACACGAATGACGAAATAGACCGACAGCGTCACCGCCGCCACGGCGCCGATTTTCGTCAGCAGATGAAAATCCAATTGTTTACGAAACGCGCGCAGACTGAGATACGACTCGAAGATCGTCATCGCGCAGCCGAGCGCGATCGCAGAAATGAAAAAGAAAACCGGCAAGAGCGGCGAATACCAGAGTGCGTGCAGCTTATGCGGCACGATCAGATACAACGTGCCCAAAGACGATTGATGCATCGTCGAAAGCAGCACACCGAGGATCACCAGCGGAATCGTAATCGACTTAACGATTTTATACGGCTGCTTCCACGCCAGCTTCTCCAACACGAGCGGACTGAATTCCAGCATCAGCACCGTCGTGTAAAGCGTCACGCACCAGCCTACCTCGAACATCACCGAGTGCGGATTCCACATGATCAGCGGATGCCAGATGTTGTAAGGGCGGCCCAAATCGAACATCAAGCCAACGCAAACCAGCAAATAGCCGAGGAACGCTGTCAGAATTGCGGGGCGGACAATGGGACGGTATTTTTCGATGTGAAAGATGTAAACAACAGCGCTAATCGTAAAGCCGCCCGCCGCCAGCGCGACGCCGCACAGCACATCAAACCCGATCCAAACGCCCCACGGAAATTGCGCGCTTAGGTTTGTGGTTGCGCCGAGGCCTTTGGTGAATCGCAGAAACGCCGAGTACGCGCCCGCCAATAAAACTAAGACGAGGATGACTCTCCAAAATGTTACTTTGGGCCCATGTAAACTCTTCGACATCACATTTGTCCTTCTCCCTCTACCTTTGGGAGAGGGTTGGGGTGAGGGTTTATGGGCGGCGATAGGCCCTCACCTAGCCCTCTTCCAAAGGGAGAGGGAATTTGAGTCAATTCATCACGAACTCTGCTTGCCGGCATTGTTTGCATCGCCTTCCGCACGTCTTACTTCCTCACGTCGTTTTGTGATCCACCAGATGCCGCTCATCAGCACGCCGCCGATGCTCACCACCGTGGGCAGTTTGTGCAACACGTTCCAGGTCAAATGCGGCAGTGGCTGCTGCAGCAGGTCGGTTGCATAACCAAGTGAATCGAAAGCCACATCCGAAAGCAGCAGCACGGATGTGCCGCCGACTTCGGCGACACCATAAACGTGATTCACGTAACGATCTGGATTTGCGCGGATGCGTGCTTCGGCTTCGGCAATCAACTCGTCGCGATTGCCGAACTTGGTCGCGCCAGTTGGACAGACGGTCGCGCACGCGGTTGCCAGACCGGCCGCGATTCGATCGCGGCACATGTCGCACTTGCGCACACGCGGTGTGATTGGATCGTCCCACTCGTATTGCGGCACATTGAATGGACAGGCCTGCACGCAATAGCGACAGCCCATGCACTTGCCCGCGTCGTATGACACTGGTCCATCGGCCGATTTGTTCAGCGCGCCGACCGGACAGACCGAGACGCACGTCGGATCGTTGCAGTGCATGCACATCCGGCGCACGTAACGATTGTTCCGGCGATTGACCACTGTAAACGTGTCGGCTGAGAGACTGTCGCGAAGGAAATTAACTGAAGTTTTCGGCAGCTTGTTCTTTTCTTTGCACGCGCTATAACAAGCGCCGCAGCCGATGCAGCGCGTGCTATCGAACAGCAGCGCCTTTCTGGCTACCGTTTGAGTGTCCATTTCGTCACCTGGGAGGGCCTTACGGGTGCTGTTGAAATCAGCAACTGCTATTCCTTTATGAATGATGATCCATTCATCATTTTGCTGGTGTTTTCCGCCGGAAAGTCGCGGGGAATATCGCCCACCGAACTCAACCCCGAAGCACTCGGGGAAAGTCCCCAAACGCGTCTGACTTTTCCCCACTCGTTCGG
>CBFHBI010000134.1:0-6789 GCA_965653755.1 uncultured Blastocatellia bacterium | reverse complement strand
TTGTAACTCGCACCACATCTACGAGGCCATCACCCCGCCCTCTTTATACCACGCCGATGCCCAACTACAAATTCATTCAACTCGACGTATTCACTGATCGCGCTTTCGCCGGAAATCCGCTGGCCGTGTTTCCCGCAGCCGAAGGCATCACCGACGAGCAGATGCAGCAAATCGCGCGCGAGATGAATCTGTCAGAGACCGTGTTCGTTTTGCCTTCGGACAAAGAAGGTGTGACGCGGCGTTTGCGCATCTTCACGCCCGGAAGCGAACTTCCGTTCGCGGGTCATCCGATTGTGGGCACCTGGAACTGTCTCGCCCGTGAAGGTGTCGTGCCGCCGCCGGAAGGCGGAAACGGCCGCGTGCGTTTGCAACATGAGGTCGGGATCGGTGTCTTGCCGATCGAGATCGATTTTGAAAATGGCCAGCCGGAGAACGTGACGATGACGCAGGGCCAGTGGGAGATTCGCGGCGAAGTCGATGACTGGCAGGAGCAGGCTGAGATCGCGCGAGCGCTTGGTTTGGCGCGCGAAGATTTGGACGAGACGTTACCGATTCAGGCGGTCTCGACCGGAAACACGATGTTGTTGGTGCCGATTCGATCGCTGGCCGACCTCGGCAACTGCCGTCCGAATCAGAATCTCCTCGATGACATTTTCGGGCGCACCGAAGTCCTGAGCGGCGGCACCGGATGTTATGCGTTCACGCGCGAGACGATCGAAATCGGCGAAGCCCGTGCGCACGCCAGATTTTTTGTCGGCATGGGGATTGGCGAAGATCCGGCGACGGGCAGCGCCGCTGGGCCATTGGGCGGGTATCTCGTCTATCACGATGCAACGCGAGTCGATCCGGCGAATGGCGTTTATAAGTTCGTGATCGAACAGGGCGACTTTATTAATCGGCCCAGCCGAATTGGTCTGGAAGTGAAAGGCGCACCGGGAACAGTTGAGGAGGTACGGGTGAGTGGACAATCAGTCGTTGTGGCTCGAGGAGTGTTGGAGTTCTGACGAAGACATGGCTCTGTTAGGAGCCAAATATTTATAGCACCGGCTCACAACAAGGCATCTGCGCAATCGAGCGGCACTCGCCGCTCGATTGCGCCTAAACCCAAGAAAAGCATTCATGCTATAAACATCTCGCTCCTAGCGGAGCGATGACTTCAACGATGCGCGACCAGCTCGATCTGTTAATTATCGGCGCCGGACCCGCTGGCCTGTCGGCGGCAGATGCGGCCGCGCGTGAAGGTCTGTCTTATCTCGTCATCGAGAAGGCGACCATTGCCCACACGATTCGGCACGATGTTCTCAACGCCGAACGAATTGGAAATGCGCGCAGGTTCGCTGCAACCCGTGCGCGAGAAACCTACGCGCGAAGAGTTGCTCTCGCACTACATTCATTTTGTCCTCGATCGCGATCTGCACATCAACACCGGCGAAGAAGTGACTGATGTCGCGCGCAATGGCGCCGACGGCTTTATCGTGCAGACGCGTCGTGAATCGTTTCGGGCGCAGGAGTCCGAAGGCACTTATCAGGCGCGCGCGATTCTGTTCGCGATTGGCGCAATGGAGTATCCGCGCCGCCTGAACATTCCCGGCGAAGATTTGCCGAAGGTTCATCACCGTTTCGTCGATCCAGATGCTTACGTCCGTAAAGAGGCCAAGGTAATCGGGGGCGGCAACAGCGCCGCCGAGGCCGCCCTTTTTCTTGCGGAAGAGGGCGCTCGCACCACGATGGTCATCTGGCGCGAAGATTGGGAGAACCGCGATCCGAAAGCGGGCGCAATGAAGCATTGGGTGCGCACGCCACTAGAGCGCGAAATCGAAGAAGGCCGGCTGCGCGTGATTCTCTATAGACAGATAAATGAGATAACGATTGACTCAGTGAGGCTCACGACTGAAGCCGGCGAGTCGATGACGATTCCGAACGACGTGGTGTTCGTGCTGATCGGCGCAGACGCGGACCTGTCGATGTTAAAGAAGCTCGGCGTCAAAACCGAACCGGGAAAATTGACTGAAGTTCCGGTGTACAACCCCGAGACCTTTGAAACCAACGTGCCGGGAGTTTATGTCGCGGGCCATTTCACACACGCGCGTCACATCAAAGCCGCCATCGATGTGCCGCGCAAAATCATGCCGCTCATTGCCCAAAGCTTACGACGGGAAACCTCAGGTTCTTGATCGGCATAGAGACGCCCTGGGACGGAATAGCCATTACTTTCTCGGTTCCTGACACCTGATGGAAACACCCCTTACTCCGATCGAATTTGCTCGCCGCGCGCGCAAGTTATACGGCAACCGCGAAGGCGTCGTCGATAATGAGCTGCGTTTAAGCTACGAAGAGTTTTTCGATCGTTGCGATCGCTGGTCGTCAATGCTTCAGCAGTTGGGCGTGATGAAGGGAGATCGCGTCGCCTACATCGCGCCGAACACTCACGCGCAACTCGAATCGTTTTACGCCGTGCCGCAAATCGGCGCGGTGCTGGTCCCAATCAATTATCGCCTGACGGCTGATGATTTCGTTTATCTCATCAATCACAGCGGCGCCAGGATTGTCTGCGCGCATTCAGATTATCTTGACGCGGTTGATAGCGTTCGGTCGCAACTACCATCGGTCGAACATTTCGTGACTTTGAATGACTCGCGCCAGGGTTGGCTTAATTACGAAACATTACTCGCGGGCGCGTCAAACAACTTCGATCGGCCGACAATCAACGAGACCGACTTGCTGACCATCAATTACACCAGCGGCACTACTTCGCGGCCGAAGGGCGTGATGATCACGCATCGCAACGCGTACATGAATTCAATCGGCACGCTGGTCCACGAACACATGTCGTGCAGCGATCGATATCTGTGGACGCTGCCGATGTTTCATGCGAATGGATGGACGTTTGTTTGGACGGTGACCGCGGCCGGTGCGACTCACATATGTCTTCCGAAAGTCGATCCGAGCCGAGTATTTAATTTGATCGAGCGCGAGCAAATCACAATGCTTTGCGCCGCGCCCACCGTTTTGATTGGCCTCGCCAACGCCGACGAAGAGCTGCGCCGCAATGCGCGCCGCGGCGTGCGCGTATTTACCGCGGGAGCCCCACCGGCGGCTTCGACAATCGAGCGTTTGGAAGATGAATTAGGCTGGACCGTCACACAAGTCTACGGACTGACTGAGACCACTCCGTTCATCACCGTATGTGAGAGACGCGCGGAACACGATGCTCTATCGATCGCCGATCGCGCGGTCATCAAAGCACGTCAGGGCGTTGAGTTAATCACCTCGGGCGAGACCACCGTCTTCGATGAGAATGGCGCGGAAGTACCTCGCGATGGCGAAACGGTCGGCGAGATCGTCGTGCGCGGCAACGTGGTCATGGCGGGCTATTACAATGACGCGCCGGCGACAGCCCAGGCGATGCGCGGCGGTTGGTTTCATACCGGCGATGCGGCTGTGATTCATCCGGACGGCTACATCGAAATACGCGATCGCTTGAAAGACGTAATCATCAGTGGCGGCGAAAATATTTCTTCGGTTGAAGTCGAAGGTGTTTTGCTGCGGCATCCAGCCGTGCAGGAAGTCGCCATCGTTGGCCTGCCCGATGAACGTTGGGGCGAAGCGCCGCACGCGTTCGTGGTTCTCAAGTATGGCGCCGCAGCCGACGAAGAAGAGTTACGCCAATTCGCGCGCGCGCATCTCGCTCATTTCAAGGCTCCGCACAAAGTAAACTTCGTTAGTGAATTGCCCAAGACGGCCACCGGCAAGATTCAAAAATACGTGCTGCGCGGCGGGCGCGCGGCGCTCGCGAAACAATAATGCTTGCTGCTGCGTTACAGTTGTGATAAACGCGGCGTTACCTGTGTCAGAAGCCCGACCGTCAGGGAGGGCCACCGATCGCGAGATGCCCTTCTCTACGATCGCGCTGCTAGACACCTGAAGGAGATATCCCCTATGGCTCGCACAATTATTGGAGTTATCGTCGGCTATGTCTTGATGTTCATTTTGAATTTCTTCGGCTTCGTCACGTTGTACACGGTGATCGGGCCGGACAATGCGTTTAAGCCGCGCCTGTACCTGGCGTCCAACCGTTGGATTGCGATCTCGTTGGTGATAATTCTCGTCACCGGCGCCATCGCTGGATTCATCGCGGGGGCGATCGGCAAAGGGCGGCGGACGACTTTCGCGCTAGCCCTCGTTGTCATAATTCTCGGAGTCTTGCTCGCGATCCCCGCCGTTTTTAAGGCACGCGCAAATGAAAAGCTGGTCCGGGTTGGCGACGTTCCACAGATGGAAGCTGCGGCCAAGGCCTACTGGCCCATTTGGTGTCCGTTTGCGTTTCCGTTCATTAGTGCCGTCGGTGTTCTGGTTGGCGGCCGTTTGAATCGCAAATCGTAATCGCCGCTAATCACGCTGTGGTTTCAACCCTAATGCTTTGGTAACCGCGTAAATCTATGGTCCGATCAATTCTGGCAGTCGTTGCCGCTTACGTCATGATGTTTGTGCTGGCCTTCATCGGGTTCGCTTGCGCCTATTTAATTGTCGGTCCAGAGACGGCATTCAGACCGGGAATCTACGAAGCCTCCACGAAATGGATCGCGATCGCCTTTGTCATTAACGAGGTCGTTGCCATTATCGGCGGGTTTGTCTGTGCGCTGATTGCGCAAAGTGGAAGAGCACCGTTTGCGCTGGCGGTTGTCATAATCTTCTTGGGACTCGTCGTCGCATTTGCTGACATGAATAAGGGAAAAGCAAACGCAGGTCTGCCCCGCAGCGCGAACACTCCTCAACTCGAAGCGATCCAAAAGGCTTATTGGCCGGTGTGGGTGCCGTTTGCGTTTCCGTTTGCCGGTGCGATTGGCGCCTTGATTGGGGCGAAGTTGAAGAAGCGATAGTGTCAGAAGCCCGACCGTAAGGGAGGGCTCGTAGCATAATGACGGTGCTTGTGATCTAAACTCCCCTCCCTAACCGTCGGGCTTCTGACACAAAAGGCGAGTCATCTGACTCGCCTTATTAATTTGGTGCGGATGAGAGGACTTGAACCTCCACGATGTCACCATCACAGGCTTCTGAGACCTGCGCGTCTGCCAGTTCCGCCACATCCGCGAACGGGTTTCGATCTTACGAACGCGTCTGTGGGGTGTCAAGCAAGCTAATTTGAATCAACGACGTTGCTACGATCGCGACGATGCACTCGCCGGTTGCGAGTCTCAGTAGTCGTTGTGCTCGTTCGTCGCCGGCGCCAGTTAACGTTATTGGCGTTAGGTTATGTGTCAGAGTTGCGAGTCGTCCGGCGGTGTCGCGACTGCGGATACAAAACCTGATTATCTTGATCGCTGTTGCGATGGCGCCGATTGCGATAGATCGGAACGTTAGGCTGCGCCGGAGTTTGAATTACGGGAGCATTGGTTACCGGATTGACGGCTGGTCCGCGACCATCCCAACGACCATCGCGCGCGTCGTGGCAATTCACGAACTTTGCGCATTTTTTGTCGATGTTTGCTCCGGCGCCCCGGCCGTTGCCGCGACCTTGAGCGTACGAAATGATTGGCAAGCTCAAAAGCAGGGCCAACGCAAATAGGAACGTGAGCGGCGCGTTCCGGCGCGTGTTCTTTCTATTCATGATTCCTCCCGTGATTGATTCGGCTGGTAGTTCTTCGTATCGAGGAGAGATCTGGAACTGGTCGGGGCAAATAATTTACCTGCTGAGGCGGGTGATTGGCAAATTATTTGATTGAACAGAAGCGACGAGACTCGCGCACAAGATGAATTTGGAGTGCGGCGCCGTCGCCGCCGCTTTGGATTGCGCATCGCAATCTATCATCCAAAGCGCCGTCGCCGCTTCGCTCTGCCGGCGCACTCCAAACATTAACGATTGCGCGGAACGCGATTGTGATATCGCCAACCGCGCACGTCCGTGACGTGACGGCGATTCCAGTAGTCATTCATGTTGTATCGACGTTGGTAACCGACGCTCGTTCCGCGCGGAACCATCACGTTATTTCGGTTTACCCGGCTCATTCTTGGACCACGTCCGTCAACACGACCGTCGCGCGCGTCGTGGCAATTGACGAACACGCTGCACTTCCAATCCTGATTTCGGCCGCGACCGTCGAGGCGCCCAATGCGCGCGTCATGATCGTTCGAAAAGACATCGACCTTTCTCCCCAGCCCGAGGCCGCGACCGCGTCCCTGCGCGAAACCTGCCGCCGACGCCAGGCATAAAATCAAAATGCCTAATCCAATTTTCAAACCCGTGGTTTTCATAACTTGATCCGCTCCTGTGAAAAGTTGGGGAGAGTAACGGTTCTATCTCAAGTAAATTCCCAGTCGCACGCGGCTACGATGTCGGGGACGATATTCGCGATACGTGTAGCTGTACGTCGGCGTGGTATAGACATAAGGATTCGCGTAGTACGGCTGCGCGTAGCTGTTTGAGTAGCCGGTGCCGTAGTACGGCGTCGGATAGCCGTAGCTGTAGTAGCGCGTCCCGTAGTACTGCTGGTACGGCTGGGTGTAGCCATAGTTGTAATACGGCGTCGTGTACGTCTGCCGATAAACCGCCGACGGTTGATAAACCACCACACGGTGACGACGCGGCCGCACCACGACCGAGAGCCGCTGCGCCGACGCCATCACCGGCAACGTCACGACGACCAGAGCGACAGCCACGAACCATTTGACGATTAAAGATAATTTTCGCTGCATAATGCCTGCGAAATTAGTTGAAAAAGGGGTTATGAGGAGAGAATGCGTTACGGCTTATTATATCGCGCGAGTGTTAGCCATCGCCTTGCATCATTG
>CBFHBI010000133.1:0-6798 GCA_965653755.1 uncultured Blastocatellia bacterium | reverse complement strand
CTGACAATCAAATCCGGCCGGTATTGGACCAATACGTCTTCACCGGGAGCCACGTCGTTGAAGATTTCGTTAATCAACTCAGACAGAGATTGATTAAAACGAAAGATGTAGTTTCCGTTAGAGTCCGTTATAGCACTGCCAAGCGCGTCGCGCGATCCGGTCCCGGTGTAAGGTCCGCCAGCCAATTCAGACGCACTGCGATCATATTCCTGAAAATTGAGAGTGAGATTCGGCGCCGGGCTCGTGTAACAAAACCGGATTCCTTGATCAACCAGCTTGGCGATGGCAACCGCATTCTGGCTCAGGGGCCGAGCGGCTGAAGACGCGAGGGTTGCCGATCGTACAAATTGAAAATCCGAGGCCGCCGGTTCTGCGCCTGCTAATTGTTGGCTCGATTTTTTCGCCTCGAGAGGTTGATCCGTCGCTCTGCGGAAAATGTTAGCTACCCGTGCACTGGTTTGCGCGCTGCCACCTAGATCTATCATCAGTGGAACAAATGGGGCCGGATCAGGCGGATTCGGATTGACGATAACGGGAGGTATACGTTCGGGATAATACTCCTTAATGACATCTGCCAGCAGCGGGTTCCGGAGCGCCGTCTTGAGCATCGCGGCCGTGTCAATTACCAACCAGCCGCGGTAACACGGGTTGTAGTAACAGCCGCCTGAGTAAGTCGAGACATTTCCATAAATCAGATATTCGCTCGGATCGACCGGAGTCGTGCATGTCAGAATGAGATCATCCCAATCGACGAAATTCGGATCGTCATTCGTTTCTATATCGAACTTGTAGTTGCCGCCCGAGCTTACCGGAAACTTGATGCGCGTATCCGACTGTTGGAAACCTGCGCCGGAGTTATATTGGGTGGCAATGGTCCATAAAGCTCCGCTCACGGTTAGACTCATACCTGCGGTTGCCGTGTGGGCACCGTTTTGGCTGGTGGCGCCGCTGATTACAATCCGCCGCGCATAGTCAGATTCCACCGACTTCACATGGATAGTCCAAGTTCCTTGCATCGAGATAAACATAATTTCCTCCAGTGCGATTTCGCAGGATTACGGGATCAAGAATGAAGACGCTGACGCTTGTGCGCGTCTGTCTTCAGCGTGTGTATTGCGAGGTGCCCGCATGATGCACTTCTTGCAATATCATGTCAAGAAGTTTGCTGCAGGCCTGTTGGGGTTATGGAAATATCAGATAATTCCCTGAATTGCCGTTGTATGAAGAGACGATCGCCCGGTTTGCTGAGGCTGTTGCGGACTAATCCGGACTGAAACGATGACCGATAAATTTACGCTTTTCTGCCCACCTGCTGGCTACTTTCCCTGGAACTTTGCGCGAATCATCTTGATCAAATCATTCATCTGATCCGCGGTCAGCTTTTTTTCAAAGTCCGGCATGCCGTCGCCGCCTTTTTCGATCTGCTTTAAGTACTCAGAATCAGGATGTCGCGCGGAACGATTGTCGCGCAGGCTCGGCACTTTCAATTTCGATCCGTCGTCGAGTTTTACTGAACCGCCCTCGCCGGTGTCGCCGTGGCAGCGCTGGCACTCCTTGTCGTAAATCGGCCGCACGCTGGCAAATTGATCGGGCGTTGATGAGGCCGCTGGATGACTGTTGCCAGATGAAGAAGAGGTCTGGTTGGTTTTACAGCCGGTCGCGATCAACAAGGCGGCGGCGACGAAAACTATGCGAGTGATCATCAACTATCTCCGGTTAAATGTTTGTGAAATCGGGCCGAGTATAACATGCGGCTTCAATTCGCTCCGCGGTTGCCAAGCGCCGGAGACAGAGGCAGAATAGGTGCGCGCTTCTCCAATTTGTCGCGCACATGAATTAGACGAGCCAGGGTTCCTTTCGGATCGCAAAATTATGAGCCGCGAACGCGAAGATAACAATCACCCTGCGCGGGGATCTCTGCGGCTGGCTCCAAATGTCGAGGAACTCGAAGAGCACAAAAGAAAAGTCCCGCGTCAATTCGTGAACTTCACTTTTTATCGGGCGCGTCCCGAGTGGCGGCTGCTAAGCTCAATTGAAAAACGCGATTGCAAGCGTGACTTCATCGACACCCTTGATGGCTTCCGGTCCACACTGCTAATCCACACTTATTCGACCGTGGGGTTGCGCACGAACTCCGATTTCATGATTTGGAGAATCGGCTGCGAACTCGATCCGATGCAGGAAATGACCGCTCGTTTGAATCAGACTCCGATGGCCAAGTACGTCGAGCAGACGCATTCGCTGCTCTCGATGACCAAGCGTTCGATGTTCATTGGCACCGAATGCGCCGACACGACCGCCAGCCACACCCACGTCGTTTCAGGTGAATCAGATTATTTGTTCGTTTGTCCTTTGCAGCGCACGCGCGAATGGTACGCCCGGCCGCAGGAACAACGGCTGGAGATGCTGGAAGAAAACCTGCGAATTGGATCGAAATATCGTTCGGTAAAATTGCACACGACTTATTCCTTCGGTCTCGACGATCAGGATTTTGTGGTCGCGTTCGAAACTGACAAGCCGGCTGACTTCCTCGATCTGTTTCAGGAGTTGCGCGAAACCAAAGCCAGCTGCTTCACCTTGCGCGACACGCCCATGTTCACCTGCCGCAAGCGCGACCTTGCCGATTGCCTCGATGCCCTCGGCTGATGCGCTGACCCCCGATTCCCTGTGCCGAAAAAGACGAACATCTGGCCGCCAGTTTTGATCGGTCTGATGTTGATTGCTGCGGCCACTGTCGAACATCTCGAAGGCCGTTTGTGGAAATGTAAATGCTCGGGTTTCTTTTGGACCAGCGACGCCTGGAGTTCGCAGACCTCGCAACTGTTTCTTGATCCATACAGCTTCACACACATTCTGCACGGCTTCATGTTCGCCGGAATTTTAGCTCTGCTGATCCGAAATATGTCGGCGAGTTGGCGCCTGGTGATGGCCATCGCGATCGAATGCTGTTGGGAGATTATCGAGAATTCAAACACCGTAATCGACCGCTATCGCGAGGCGACGGCGGCGCTTGGTTATCAGGGCGACACGGTGCTGAATTCGATGGGAGACATCGTTTGCTGCGGGGTGGGTTTCGTGATCGCGACCCGGCTCGGGTGGCGTTGGGCCATAGCCTTCTTCGTGATAATTGAACTGGCGTTGACACTCTGGATTCGCGACAGTCTGCTGTTGGAAATCCTCATGCTGATTCATCCGATCGGCTCGATTAAGAACTGGCAAATGCATATGTACCGATGAAGTCGCGCGCTATCATTCAACTCATTTCGTGTTGCCTTCTTTTGGTCGCAACCCTCTCAACGCGCGGCCAAACAAATCAATCGAACTACGAGTACCTTTGGTACGAAGCCGAGAATATGCGCGGCATTACTCAGACCGCGCGTCATGAGCCGCAACTGAATCCCTCCTATCTCGAAATCCCGGCTGCCAAGGCACCAGGCTGGTCCATCAGTGGACCGGGCGTTTCTGCTGAATGGTCCCAGGGCGGCGAGAGCGAATGGAACTCAGTGGCCGCGAGCGCCGATGAAACCCATGCGACAATTTGGCAAGACGTGCAGATTCCGCGGGCTGGTGAATACAAGTTGTGGGTGCGTTACGCAGACTGGGCTGGTAAGTCAGAGAATTTCGACGTGCGCGTCACGCAGGGAACTGTGTCGAACAGTTTTACGACCAGCGTGAGCACTCCAGACGAGTATTTCGTCGGCGAGTTCGGCACGCGCGATCTCGTCGATCCGCACGACGAGATGAACATGTATTGGGGCTGGGCGTTCGTCTGGGCCGGCGAAAAGGTCACGCTAAAAAAAGGCGAGGCGCGTGTTTCGATCAACATAACACGGCAGGCCCAGGCGCGGCGGCAAGTGGATTGCTTTCTGATAACAAACGATCTCTCGTTCGTTCCAGATGGACGACGCAAACCTGATTTCGCAGCGATGCGCTACTTGCGCGAATGGTCTGCGAAGCGCGAAGCATTCACGCCGCTTATCGACTTCACGCCCAAAGATTTGCCGAAACTCTGGTCGCGTCCCAACGTCGCCGCCCGCGATTTCCTGCTGCCCTGGAACATCGCGAAAGACTTCTGGCAGCTTTACGACAAGCCACCTGGCGAACGCCCGCTTTACCCTTTCAATGCCGAGCCGATCGATGAGTTCGTCAAGGCTTATGCCGGCAGACGTGACGTTCCGATCTTCAGCTCGAAGCTGATCGCTCCGGTGGTTTACCTAAACGATCTGCCGGAATTGCTGAAAGATGGCAGCGCTTTTCGTCGATATCTGGCCGAGACAAAATCTCCGTTTGCGGTCCTGATTAATTACGGCGAAGCGAAATTCGCTTCTGATGCCGAAGCCCGTGCAGCATTGAATCTGCTCAACGGCGAGTTGCGCAGCCAATTTCTTGGCTGGGTGTCGGGAGAAAGCATCGGCTTTGTCTGGAGCGACGCGCTAAAGTTTTTGAAGATCGATCCGACGATGACGCGCGCGCAATTGCTCGAAGCGCACCGCCAGTTTTACACCGATGCGCTGGCGCGGAAATGGGACGCGACGTTCAAAACCGAGGCCGGTCCGATGTGGGACAAGCTGCTACCGGCGCAATCAACGTCGAGCACGTCTTTCGCGCACGCGCTCGATTCGTGGGGCGTGCGTCACCTCGGCATCGAGACGTCGGCCGTGCAACCGATGACCGCGATGCGGCTGGCGTTTACGCGCGGCGCGGCGCGACAGTTCGGCGGCGACTTCTTTTATTATCACGCGCCGAACTTTGGCGACACCGCGACGACGTTTACGAAGCAACAGAATTTCGCGGGGCCGGACAACTTTTTTCATTCACGCTACGGGGCCACGATGGGCCCATCGCTGTCGTGGTACCGCAAGAGTTACTACCTCTATTACATGTCGGGCGCGTCGGCGATTTATCTGGAACAAGGATTCGATCAATTTTTCAAACCTGGTCCGGGCGATCATCCGTTCCAATTGAATCCGCTCGGACGTATCACTGATGAGTTTGTTCGCTTTGCTGAAAAGCATCCCGACCGCGGCGAGCCTTACACCCCAATCGCGTTCCTGCTCGATCCTGCGCATGGCTGGGAGATGACGGATTACCCGCAATGGCCGTTTGGTATTTCGCAGATAAACGATAGCGATCGTGCGTTGCGCGAGTTGTTCGGCGCGGCTTATTTTCCGGGCCTGGTGCGCGAAGGCGAACCGGCGAGCGGTGAGCGTCAGGCTTTCGTGCCTGGCGTCTTCGGAAATATTTTTGATGTACTGGTGGCGTCTGAGACGCACAAAGAGGCAATCGATTCTTATCGAGCGGTAATCGCGGGAGGGAAGATCGATTGGACCTCGGCCTGGGCGAAGAAGATTGAAGAATACATTCGTAACGGCGGACTCGTGTTGTTGAATTCCGCTCAGATCAAGGGACTACCGACTTCTCTTTTGGGCGTTCGTCTCAAAAACGAAACGGCTGAAGCGCACAACGCGAAGTGTTTGACGGAGAATGACGCGCCGATTGATTTGCATGGCGGAATTTTCCAATACGAGCGCGTGGACCTGACGACAGCACAAACGCTCATGTCGACAACCGCGGATTTGCCCGATCCGCTGGTGACCGTAAACAAGATCGGCCGCGGCAAGTTGATCTTCGTAGCGGTTCCAGATTTTCTTGGCGAAGATAAACGGATGCCGCCCGTGGTGGCACATTTGCTGGTCCACCTCCTGGCAAATGCGACACCGGTTAGAGTCGATGGCGATGTCGAATATCTCGTCAATCGTAATTCGCGCGGCTGGGTGGTCACATTGTTCAATGACAATGGCGTGTTCAAGCCGCAGCAGGGTTTGGCGCAAGTAGATCGCAACGCGACGGTTAAGGTGAAGCTTTCGATGCGTGACGGCGGAGTCGTCAGCGCGAACGAATGGACTTCGGATCAGTCAATTCCCATCCAAAGAACGAGCGGCGCGCGAGACAGTCTCAGTATCACGATTCCGGCTGGGGGAATTGCGGTTGTTGAGCTGCTCACGTCGCGCTAACATAGAATTTCCCTCGCGAACACATGGCAAACAAAATAGCGCGACGATTTTTCATCAGCGGCGACGTGCAAGGCGTGGGTTTTCGTTTCTTTGCGCAGCGCGCCGCGGCGCGTCATCAAGTGGTCGGGTTCGTCAAGAATCTTGATGACGGCCGCGTTGAAGCGTTGGCGGAAGGACCGGCGCCAAGCGTCGAAGCATTCAAGCATGAACTGGCCACGGGGCCGCGATACTCTGAGGTGGCTCATTTGGAAGAGATCAATCTCGAGCCGTCAGGAAATTACTCGTCTTTTCGGATTGAACATTAGTGTCGGAAGCCCGACCGTGAGGAAGGGCATGTTTGCTCAGTGGCTCTCTTGACTTGATCGGCGGGTTAATCAGAGTTGCCCTCCCTCACGGTCGGGCTTCTGACACTCGCTTGAAACCACCAGCATCTTCTTTTCGTAAACAGCAACTCGCATGGATGAATCCAAACCCACCCTCGTTCTTGATCGCGTAACCAAGAGCTTCGGTGACTTCAAGGCAGTCAGCGATCTCAGTCTGCAAGTAAAGCCCGGCCGCGTTTTCGGTTTGATTGGCCCAAATGGCGCCGGCAAGACGACGACGATCCGCATGATCGTCAATATCACTGTGCCGGACTCGGGACGCATTGAGTTGTTGGGCCAACCGATGACGACGGCGTTGCAGGATCGAATCGGTTATCTGCCGGAAGAGCGCGGCCTGTACAGGAAAATGAAAGTTGGCGAACAGCTTCGCTTCTTTGCCGAATTGAAGGACGTAACCCGCA
>CBFHBI010000132.1:0-6799 GCA_965653755.1 uncultured Blastocatellia bacterium | reverse complement strand
TCGATGATTCGTTTCTGATAAACCGGCACGTGCTCGACGCTCGTCTCCACGCCGAGGTCGCCGCGCGCCACCATCACCCCATCAGCCGCCTCGATGATTTCGTCGAGATGATCGATGGCTTCCGCTTTTTCGATCTTGGCGACGAGCGGCGCTTTGCTGCCGGCACGGGCGATCAATTCTTTCGCTTGGGTGCAGTCTTTCGCGCTGCGCACGAACGAGAGTGCGATGTTATCGACGTTCTGTTGCGCGGCCCTCTTCCAATCGACGCTGTCTTTGTCCGTGAGCGACGGAATGGGCAGCTTGACGCCCGGCAGGTTGATGCCTTTGCGTTCGCCGAGAGTCCCGCCGTTGATGACGCGAGTGATGACGTCGGTGTCGGTGGTTTCTTCGACGCGCAGTTCAATCGCGCCGTCGTCGAGCAGAATGCGCGCGCCGCGATGCACGTCCTTCGGCATGCCGTCATAGTTCGTCGCCACCTGCGTGCTGTCGCCTTCGATCGCGCGCGTGGTGATGGTGAAGGCCTGGCCCGCTTTCAATTGCACGGGCTGATGTTCTTTCAGCGTGCGCGTGCGGATTTTTGGTCCCGAAAGATCGACGAGCACCGCCAATGGCCGATTCATCTTTTGCGCGGCCGTGCGCGCCATGCGCACGTCCGCAGCTTTTTCGTCCTGCGTGCCATGCGACATGTTGATCCGCACGCCGTCCGCGCCCGCCGCGATCAGTGCTTCAAATACTTTGGGATCGCGGCAAGCTGGTCCAATCGTCGCAATGATCTTCGCTCGTCTCATTTGTAAGGGTAGGCTCGTCCCTGCCCGTCCTTCTCCAACAAATCGCGGGCAGAGACAAGCCCTGCCCCTACAGTCAAATCAAAAATGGGATCACGGCCGGAACTTCGCGGGCGTACGCATCAAATTCACTGCCGAACATCTCGCGCAGCAAACGCTCTTCGCTCTGCACGCGAATGAATGTGCCGATGGCAAACAGCAGGATCGCGAACATTAGTCCAATCCAATGACTCACAGCCAAACCTGTTGCCAAAAGCATTCCAAACATACCGGTATAGATCGGATTACGCACAATACTATACGGACCTTCTGTTACTAACTTATGTCCTTGGACGACGCGGGCTGCCAGGCTCCATTGCTGACCCAGCGTGCGAACCGCGGCCGCACAAAACCAGACTGACGAAATTGCGAGCAGCATCGTCAATATGGCCAGCGTGATTTCCAAAAATTTGTTCGATCCAAACATGGGCGTGAACCAGATTCGCCGCACCATCCACACGACCGCGTAACTGAGGCCCTGGAAAATGATTCCAATGATTGATAAGCGGTCCTTCTTTTTGTCCGGCGGCGATGGCGGCTTCTTGTGTGTGAAAAAAGTAATGACGAAAGCAAACCACGAGAGCACCATCACCAGGAATGCACTCGTAGGCCAAGGGTTCAAATGAATCATCGCAATTAGACGCCGGGCCCCGTCTGCCGCGCCAGATCGAAATCCTTTTCCAGATTCCTTCGTTTCCTGCCCATTATCGTTCCATGCATCGAAAGAACGATGGGACACAGCATGTAGGCGAATCCCGCCCACGGACCAAACCTGGCGCCGCCAGCCGCAGCCACGACGATCGAGATGCTGGCAATCGCCACATTCAGCGCGCTTTCCTGCACGTCCACGCGCGTGTCGAACGCCTCCAGTTCATTCAAATCAAGCTCAGCGCGGCGGCGATACGCATACCAGTACAACAAGGCGAAGACACCGAAGACGGCGGCATATCCCGCGCCGAAAACCAACATCACTTTGGCGACCTGATCGTTGCTCTCGACCATGTGGCCGATGCTGCCGTCAGGTTGCATGAACTCGCCCTGACCGCCGATAAATATATTGACGAGCAAAGTGAATACGAACTTCAGCGGATAGACATAAAAGATTACGACGAACAGGAGCACGGCGTTGAGGAGCATCGTGACACCGTCCTGCAGGCCGTAGCGGCGGAAGAATTTATATTGGTTGTACCAAACGATGAAAAGCAGCGTGAAGCTGATGGCAAACGCGCCGAAGCCGCGCATGGTCTGCATCAGTTCGCTGTAGGTCTTGGGCACTTCGAGCGAGACGACCAGAAGGGTAATCGCAAATCCGAATACGGCGTCACTCAGGCCCTCGGTGCGCGACACTTCATGACTGCGCCAGCGAAACTTGTGATTATCGCCGATGCCTTTCTCGATGAGTTTCTCGCGAATCATTTTGCTTGCCGGGCCACTCGACCAGCGGCGACAGCTTCTTTGACGATGCGCTCGAGTTCCGCGCTGGACGTCGAATCGTAGCCGATGAAGCGCTTCACTAATTCGCCATTGCGATCGAAGACGAACGCCTGCGGAATGCTCTGATCATCGGGCAAGTATTGATCGACCAGGTTGTCGTCCGGAAAACCGAGCGGGTATTCGATTCCGAACTCTCTCGCGTAGGCGGGTACTTGCTCGCGATCCTCGTCGCCGCCGACGTTGAGAGCGATCACTTGCAATCCATTTGCGCGATAGTCTTTGTACAGTTGGACCAGTCCAGGCGTCTCCGCGCGGCACGGTTCGCACCAGGTGGCATAAAAGTCCAGGACTACTACCTTGCCCTTGTAGTCGGAAAGCCTGGCTTGATTCGTGCCGACGGTCCATGTTCCCGGCACGCTGGGCCGCTTCGAACACGCGTTCGAAATCAGCAGCAGAACGATCGTGCAAACAGTTGTGATGCTGGCTCGGTTCATTAGCTAAGATTCGTCGTTTTCAGCATCTCGATCCGGCGACGGCTGCGCCGGCATCTCAGCCGGATTAATTTTCTGACCGGGCACACGATACTCCTCGCTGGTCCATTTATCGAAATCGATCAGCTTGCAGCGTTCGGAACAGAACGGCCGCCAGGGATTATCTTTGAGCTCGACGGGTTTTCCACACGTGGGACATTTCGGCATATGGAAAAAGTAAAAAGGAAATGGAGAAATGTAAAGCCAATTTTATTTTGCTTGACGTCGTCGTATCGCCGCGGAGCGGCGAAATGTTTAATAGTCCAGTAGTCTGTTTATGACATCGGCGAAAGAACGAAATCGCGGCGATTTCGTTCTTTCGCAATCCGTTTGAGTTGCGGTCGTACTATAAACATCTCGTGCCTAACGGCACGAAAACCGAACTCGTATCCCCGTCCTGACGTAAAATGAAGTTAACGACTCTGGATTGAACGCAAATTAATTAATATGAGCGATTACAAAGAAAAATTTGATGATCTGCATCGCGCAGCCAAAAAGAGGGCGCGCGAACTCGATGAGAAACTCGGCGTCAGCAGCCTGGTCGAAGATGCTTCGCTCGTTGCCGGCGATGCCGCGCGCAAAGGCGCGCAGACCATCAAGAGCAGCGCCGAACAATTACGCGCCGAGGCGGAAAGCTTCACCGGCGATCCCAAACTGCGCGAAAACGCCAAGCGCGCCGCTGACGAAGCGAAGCGCCACGCCAAAGAAGCCGGCAAAGTAATTCGCGACGCCGCCAGTGACGCGGGCAAGATCATTCGCGACGCTGCCGGTCCGACAGGCAAGAAAGCTGAAGAGGTCTTCGGTGAAGCCGCGAGCTATGTCGGCTCGGCCGCGAAGATAGCGGGCAAAGGCGTGAAAGCATCACGCGCGACCGCCGCCGCCACGGCGGGGTTGATGAAAGCCAAGGATTGGGTCAAAGAAAATCCGGGCAAAGCTGCCGCGGTAACTGCTTCGCTCGTGCTCGGCATTCGCGCCGGCGCCGCCTTCCCCGGCCTCGACATCGTTCTGCTCGGCACACATCCGCACTGGCTCACGCATTCCGCGCTGCCGGTTTGGGGCTTGAAAAAAGCCAGCGAAAAATTCGACGAGTACTTGAAGAAGCAGGAAGCGCGCGTTGCTGCCGGCGAATTAGACGAAGCCGAACGCGAGCGCGTCGAGTTTCAAAAGAAGATGGCCAAGTACGTCGGCGCGCCTCTGCTCGGCGCTTTCAGTTGCGCCATGGGCGCAACGATGTTTGCGCAGATAATCAATCCCGTCGGCATCAGCGGCGCGCCCATCAGTTGGATCCTCGGCGGCAATCCATTTTTGGACGGCGTCTGGCTCTTCGCCAACGGCGTCATCTGCTTCCACCAGGGCTACAAATTTTTCATGATCGCTTTGGCGGATCAGGAAGAAGTTAATCGAGTGGTGCGGGAGATTAAAGGTCTGCTGCCGTCGAAGGCTTAGGGACTAAGTCTTCGCGCATGACTGCCATAAAACCGATCGACCGACGGCCAGTCTGTTCTACGAAATCACGGATACCATATTTATAATAGTTTAGTGCGAGGTTTATCATATGCTCGAAAAAATGTTTCATCTCTTCTTGATTAGACTCTCGCACGTCAAACTCTTTTGGCATGTTTTCTAGCTTCAGCACAAACTTCTCGCCGACCTTCTTAAAATTCAATATGTAGTGAAGCACGGCTCGCTTCGGGGTGAGTAGAACTGAGAACCCAAGCCGCCAGAATCCATCTTCTGCCATCTCCATTGCGCCCGCTTGTGTGTACATGGTCCTTGGTTTCGCATCAGGGTCAAACCCCTTCGATGGAGGAAACCAATGAACACTTTCATCGGGACACTGAGAATAGGATATAAAGCCGCGTCGAAACGTCGCTGCAAACTTGTAACATTCATCCAAATAAGCCTGCCGATTCTTCTTGAAAGAATCATAGGCTACCTGAAGTTCCTCAAAACTTGACACCGTTACGCCAACTCCTTTCGTAGAATGGCATCGACAACCTTCGGCACTGGCTGATGAAGGGAAGCCGCTTGTTCTCGCAATTTCTTAAAGAGGTCTTCCGCGATCTCGACCTCAAATACGCGCTCGCTGATTTCGATTCTAACGTCATCGGCTGGTTCGAAGTATTCTTCGTAATCAGTCAAGCTGTGAGTATCCCAAAATTCACCGGCTGCTTCTTCGCTCTCGAATGACTCCGGCAGCGGATCGATTTTCTGTTTGCATCCCATCATTGTCGCGGCTCTGCCGCCTGATGTGCGGAAAGGCTTTGCCTTTCCGGATTGCGTTTTCGCTTCATCGGGCTGTGCCCCCTTCCGAGGCGGAGCCTCGGACTCTTTTAACTCACGAGGATCGGAAGGGCAAGCCCTTCCGCACATCGGACGGCACAGCCGCTACTGCTAAACGACGTTGCGCCCTCCCTGACGGTCGGGCTACGGCCCCGCGCGCTTGCCATACCTCTTCTTCTTCGCTGGAGCCCGCTTCGGCGTCTCGCGCTCGATTTGATCCAGCCACTTCAATTCCAGTTCGATCTGCGCGACGGCCAGCTTCAGCATCCACACGGCTTCGTGATACGGGTGACCGACTTCGTTCAGCACATCGTCTAAGGTCGCCTTCTCTTCAACTAACTTTTCTTCGAGGTGCTTTCGCCGGCGATTCAACTGTTGCGCAAAGGCGCGCGGGCGGGCTTGCCACGAAAGTGCCAGCCAAGTGAGAAAGGGCGGGTGAACCTTGCTCTCTGTCCAACGCGGCGCTTCGAGCGCGTCAGCCAGACGTTTGCGCCCGGCCTCGGTCGTATGAAAGACGCGACGCTCGGGTCCGGCTGAGGGCGACCCGTCGTCGCTGACGCGAATCAATCCCAGCCGGGTCAGCTTCTCCAGCGAATAATAGATCTGCGGGCGCGAGACGGCGGCCCAATCGCGAATCTTCCGATTCTCGAGCGTCGCGTTAGCTTCATAGCCATGCATGGGCCGTTCGGCCAACAAACTAAGGATCACCAAATCGGGCGTCGTCAGCCGGCCGCCATCGTCTGGCTCAGCAGATTTAACGCGCTCTGAATCTTTTCGCTTGACAGTTTGTTTCACGCCCGATAGTATACTCTAGTCTCAATTAGACTAGTCAAGGAAATTCGCATAACTGGAGGCGGTATGAAGCGCAAATCTTTCAAAGTGGTGGCCGTGGCGATTGGCTTATTGCTGGCGGCTTGGACGGTAATTCATGCGGCCCGCACGGGCACAGAAAGGACGTTTATGGTCAACAAATCAACGCCGATTTTGCACGTTAAGGCGGTCGAGCCAAGTGTGAAGTTCTGGACTGAGCGCTTTGGATTTCACAAAACGATCGAGGTGCACGAAGGCGGCTTCGTGGCGCTGGAAAACGGCGGGATCGAAATCATGTATCAGACTTATGCGGGCATGCAGGACCCTGCGAACCCTTTGGCGAAGGTGGTCGATCAGGGGCCGAGCTTCTTGTTCATGGAAGTGCCGGACATCAAGGCGACGGAAGCGGCCTTGAAAGGCGCTGAGATTGTCCAGCCGATTCACGAAACGTTCTATGGCTCGAAAGAGATCACGGTGAAAGAGCCGGGCGGGCACTTCGTGATCTTCGCGCAGATGCCTTCGCACTGAATCAGCGGGTCAGAAGCCCGACCGTTAGGGAGGGAAACTCAAGCCGGCGAGCGAGCTAATTGTGCGCCGTGCCCTCCCTCACTGTCGGGCTTCTGACACCAGTCTTCAACGCGCAAGAATAGAAAGCGCTCGCCGCATCTGAGGGTCATGTGATGGTAATTGGAAACGGCAGAAAGCAGAGCGCAAAGACAATCACGGTGATGATGCCGATGATGATGCGGGCGGTGCCGAGCGGTTCCATCTGCTGCGGCTGTGGATGACCGACCCGGAGCATGAACGCGAGCAGCACCACAAACAGAAACCACGCGGGGCTGCCGCGCCACAGCCAGCCCAAAACCGAAAGAGCAACCATCGCCACGAAAACCGCCTGCGCGATCCATCGGTGCGCTT
>CBFHBI010000131.1:0-6865 GCA_965653755.1 uncultured Blastocatellia bacterium | reverse complement strand
CGAAAAATATTTTCCCTCGCCGCGTCCAGAAGACGGCGCAGTGCGGCTGGTGTGGATTGGCAGCCATAGCACGATGCAGAACCTGACGACGATCGCCCCAGTGCTGCGCGGCCTCGACGAAATCGCGGACGTATCGTTGCGCGTAATCGGCGCGGGCGAAGTTACGATCGAAGGCATTCCGCTCGAATTTAAACAATGGTCCGCCGAGACCGAAGTGGCCCAATTGCAAGAATGCGACATCGGGCTCTTGCCCTTGATCGATCACTCCTGGCATCCGTGGAAATTTTTTTTCAAGACGGTGCAATACATGGCGGTCGGTTTGCCCGTGATCGCGCGGCGCATCGGTTCGAACGCTGAGATAATCCAGGACGGAGTGAATGGTTTTCTCGTCGATACGGACGAGCAATGGCGTGAACGTCTGCGACTGCTGATAACCGACGCCGGCTTGCGGAAACGAATGGGCGCGGCCGCGCGCGCGACCGCGGTCGAGCACTTCTCCACGCAAGTGCAGATGCCCCGCGTCGTATCGATCTTCGAAAACGTGCTCGAGCGAGCCCGTAACTCAAATCGATCGGTGGCCGTCGGAAGCGTCGGGCGCGCTCAGGCTAGTTGATTGCCATCGCTCTCTCATATACTGCGCAATAGACGATCGCGTAAACGCCTGACTCATGCGCAAAACCAGCAAATTCCGTCTGCTCATCCTCGCCGGCATTGCTCTCTTGCCGTCATTCTTGAAGCGGCCTTGTTATCGTTTTCTATTCGGCTACAAGATTGGTCCACGCGTCCGCGTGGGATTAAGCATCATCGATGCGGGTCGCTGCGAAATCGGCAGCGACACGACGATCGGACACTTCAATCTGATCATCGGGGTGGCGGACATGACGCTCGGTGAACACGTGCGCATCGGTCATCTGAATATCATTCGCGGCGGCGACGAGGTGCGGTTTGGCGCTTACTCTGAGATAATGCGGCTTAACGAGATCAACTCTATTCCCGATCCGGTTGTAGTTAACCCAGTGGATTCCAAAATTCATGTCGGCCCAGGCAGCATCATCACCGCGGGACACAAGATCGATTTCACGGATCGAGTCGATATCGGACGGCGGGCGATTATCGGTGGGCGCAACTCGTCGCTTTGGACGCACAACCGCCAACGGACCGAGCCGATCTCAATCGGCGATTTCGCTTATGTCGGTTCTGAAGTTCGTTTGGCCCCCGGTGCTTCGATTCCGGCGCGTTGTGTGGTGGGGATTGGGTCGGTTTTGGTTGGCAAAATCGAATCTGAAGGCTGGCTGATCGCGGGCGTGCCGGCCAAGCCGATCAAGGAACTGAGCGCTGAAGACAGATTTCTGGTCGAGCGAAAAACACGCCCTGACCTACCGGACGATCTGTAGAAGCGGCAAACGCGGAAGAAGGCGAAACCCTCAGTGAACGGTGTATTACTTGCAGTTGCGTTGGTCCTTTTCGGCGCGGTAATGCTGACGGCGCCGGCTGATGCCGGTCCCGCAATATTACTTATTTTGCCGTTGGCGGCGCTCGTCATGTTGGGGATTCAACGGCTCGAAGATCGCAAGTTCCTGTTGAGATTGTTTGCTTGGGCGCTCCTCTTGCGCGTCGCCGTCGGCACCGCGATCTATGCGTTTCATTGGCAGGTTTTTTTTGGCGGCGATGCCCTGACCTATGATTTTCTCGGCGACTGCTTAAACAATGTATGGGTTGGCAACGTGGACTATCAGCGGGCGATCGACGAGTTCTATGCCGGCGGTTCTTCCAGCGGCTGGGGCATGATGTACATGGTCGCAGGAATTTACAAGATTGTTGGCCGCAATACGCTGGCGACTCAATACATCAACTGTTTGTTGGGGGCCGCCACCGCCCCGCTGGCCTACATGACAGCCAGCGAAATTTTTCCAAACAGGAGGGTGGCGCGCGTCGCTGGATTACTGGCGGCTTTTTTCCCGTCGCTGATCATCTGGTCCTGTCAGGGCCTCAAAGATGGACCGATCATCTTTCTGCTGGCGCTCTCGATGTTGGCCATCCTGAAACTCGGCGATCGGTTCAGTATGCGATATCTAGTGGCGTTGGCGTTGGCGCTATGCTGCTTGTTGACGTTGAGATTCTACGTTTTCTACATTGTGGCGCTCGCCGGCGGCGCGGCTTTTATTCTGGGCCGCCATCGTCTCACGGCTCAGTCCTTTGCGCGCCAACTAATCGTCATTACGTTCGTCGCCTTAGCGCTCGGCTACTTTGGCGTCAGCCGTTATGCAACGCAACAATTTGATATGTACGGCAACGTCCAGGAATTGCAACGGATGCGCCAGGACGCCGCGCAGTCAGCAGAATCGGGTTTCGGCCAGGATGTTGACCTTTCGACTACTTCCGGGGCGATCAGCGCTGTCCCCATCGGACTTACCTATCTAATGCTGGCGCCGTTCCCTTGGCAATTCGGATCCCTTCGGCAGATGTTAACGTTGCCTGAAATGCTGGTGTGGTGGACCGCGATACCCCTTTTGGCATTCGGCGCGTGGTTTACGATCAAGCACCGTTTGCGCGAAATAGCGCCGATCTTGATCTTCACCAGTTTGCTGACCCTCACTTATTCGATCGTGCAAGGAAACGTCGGCACAGCTTATCGGCAGCGCGCCCAATTACTCGTGTTCTATTTTATTTTTGTCGCCGTCGGCTTTGTGCTGTTCAAGGAGAGACGCGAGACGCAAAAGCAACAGAAGGCTTCAGAGCGAGATGCGGCGCGTCACCCTCGCAAGCGGCCTGAGCGAATCAACGATGGCATGCCGGCTGTCGGATGAGGCTCACTGCGTTTCGCCGATCAACTCAGGCCTCCCCACGGTTCGCTCCAACACGACAAGTTGCAAGAGAAAATTCAGCACCAAGTGGACGCTGGTGGCGATCGCCAGACCCACAACTCCATAATGCAGGAACACCAGTATTTTGATCGGAATATAAATCGTGTAAGTGCCCACGAAGAGCATCGTCGGCGTGCGCGTATCGCCGATGGCGTAGAAGGCTCCCGAAATAACTTGTCCGCATGAGCCGCCAATCAACACGCCTCCGAGCGCGGCCAGAATCCACCACAACAGATGCACGTTCTCGGCGGTGATCCCGCCGTGACCGATCAATAGACGCAGCAGCGGTTCACCGGCGACAAACATCGTCAGCGCGCCCGCACACGTGATGGCCAACATCCACGCCAGCCGATGACGATAGATGCGTCGAAAGATTGACCAGTCACCGGCCTTCGCCGCGATCGCTAAACGAGTCATAGCCGGATTCGAAATCGCTTTGGTCGTGATTAGATTGATCGACGAGTAAACTTGCTGGCCGATGTAAAGCAGCGACAAGTTCCCCACCGCCGTCAGCGAAGTGAGAAACCTGTCGATTAATGGATCGGACTTCGCGTAGGTTTGGCCCAGCAGGAAGGGTTTGACGCGGCTCCACGCTTCCTTAATCGCGTACGAGTCCCATTGCGGCCGCTCCCAGGCGCCGAGGCCCGGCATCAACATCGCCACCTTTAAGCCGAGATTCAAAACGGCCGCCCAGGCTGCCGCAACAATCCCAAACCGTGGCAGTGACCAGACGAGGAACAAAAGGCTGACCGTATTGGCCAGCACTGATGACAGTTCCGTCCACAAAAATTTTTGACGGGCGTAATAGACCGACCAAAGCACGATGACCGACGCATTGCCGATCATCGCAAGCAACTGAATGCGGCTCAGGGTGATTGCCAGTTGCCGCATGTCTTCGGAAAAACCGGGAACGATCAAGTCAACCCAGTAACCCGCGGTCAGAAACAAGATCGCCGCGATGATGCAGAAGATACTGCTGACCCCCAAAAAGAAACTCCATGCGTCGCGGCGAAAATTATCGCCGCTCTCGGTGGCGAGGAGCGGCGCGATGACTTGGGTTAAGGAAAAACTGGCGACCAGAAAAATCAACTGTGGCAGAGCGCCAGAGGCAAAAAACGCGTCCGTCGCGACGCCGACGCCCAGACGCGTGACGACGTACCACGGCATCAGCACCGCGAGCGCCGCATTGCAGATCGCCAGGGCTGCGAGTATGAGACTCAGCCTAATCAAGTAGAGGCTTCTCGGCTTAAGTTGTTTGGTGGATCAGGCGCGGCGAAATGCTGATAAAGAAAAGAGATGCCGCCTGCGCCGAACATTACTAACAGCGCCCAAAACGGATAACGCATGCGATATAGGGCTCCCAAGTTAACGACGATCATCCCCAGCGCCGTCAATCCCATGGCGATCAACGCTGCGATAAGCCAGGCCGACAATTTACGTCGTGCCTTCCACAGTCCAAATACGGCCAGCAATTCAATGACGTAGGTCAGACTCATTTCAAAGCCTGACATCATCCGACCTGCGCGACCCACCCGATAACCGGGCTGCAGCCAAAAATTCGGAAACGGGGCGAACAAACCAATTTCTACGGCGCGTGGAATGTATCGAACTATACTACGCTTGTCGGGGAAGGTCACCGCGGGATCGATAAGAGAACTTTGCTCGACCTGCTCAAGGGTGCCTTGTGAGGTAAGGTCATACTTGAAGCTTGTGCGATAAGAGGCCAGCTGTTCCCAGAGCGTAAACTGCTGCTCGACCGCTTCGTGCCTGCTGGGCGCGAAGGAATCCGCACTCTGTTGGTTGCGAAACAAGGGTTGCAGCTTCGGTACGATTGCCGCGCTCGCGACGATTAGTACCGCGAACCCAACCGCAGGTTTCTGCAAGCGCCGTTGAATGATCATCTTAAGCACCAGCAGGCCGACAGCCAAACCGATGGTTGGGACAACGATGTGCCACATCGGCAAGCGCACAATGCGAATGCACACCATGGCGATAACCGTCGCGGTTGCGAGACCCAGCATACGTCGCCAGGACAAGCCGCGTTCGAGAGATTCGGTTAGACCCCACGCAAAAATCAAGAGGCACAAAATCAGCAACGGGTCCCTGAGCAACTGCGTTGTGTGCAAGAGAAATGACGACCAAAGAGCCACAATTGTGGCCGCGATCAAACCCGTCCGATAATCGAAAATCAGCGTGCCGATCTTGAACATAAAAAATAGGATGCCCAGGTAATAAGCCAGATTTACCGGTTCGATCAGAAGGACGTTGGTGCTTGCTCCCTGCGGCGTCAGAAGCAGTGGCAGCGAATATAATCGCACATGCAGATCGGCAGGTTTGGTGGCCCACGCGATAGGCCCCTGTTGTTTGAGAACGTTCGCTAATTCGCGTACCTGTCCCTGGTACAGTAGGCCGTCGGACGCGAACTTTCCGATCCCATTCGGGAAAACCTTAGATGGGAAAAGTTGGTACTTGCCAACCGTAAAGACGGCCAGGGTCACACACACGTGTAGAATCGCAGCCGCGCCCAGCAGATAGCGGCATTGACTTCGTTGCCTCAGTTGAACGGGCAAACCTTCGAGCGATTTCTGCATGATAAATCGGTTCGGTAATAGTAAGGCCACCGCGGCCGAAAGTCATGTTTGGATTTCGACAAGGGTAGGAGGCAAATCGAAATGGTTACTACCTGATTGCCGAGTCGGAGTTGACGTGGCGAATTCGGGAAAGGACTCAGAGGTAGCTTCGAATTCTACCTACTGAAGCATCCTTGCCGAATTACTGCGAGAAGGTTCAGCCGTTCGCGGGAAATGATGGTTCGCTCCTTACCTTAGTCAGACTCTCACCAGGTTGGAGACCTCGATGCTTTGCGACTTGGATTAGTCGTCCGCTAATATAGACTGAGCTGAATTAATAGTCATTCACCGTTTCAAACAGCTAGTTCACAGACGCTTCGAATTGTAAACGTAGGGAACCGTCTCACGCAGGCAAGAGCATAATCATGTGCGGAATTGCAGGCATAGTTCGCCGTAATGGCGCGCCGGTCGATCGCGAGTTGCTCGCGCGCATGAACGATGCCATTCGCCATCGTGGTCCCGACGAGGATGGCTTCTACCTCAGCGATGGAGTCGGCCTGGCCATGCGCCGGCTGGCGATCATCGACCTGAAGAGCGGGCAGCAACCGATTCACAACGCTGAGCGAACGAAGTGGATCGTTTTCAACGGCGAAATTTATAACTATCGCGAACTCCGCAAGAATCTCGAAAATCGCGGCCACCGTTTCTACACCGACAGCGACACCGAAGCAATTGTGCACGCATATGATGAATACGGGACCGATTGTCCGAAGTATCTGCGGGGCATGTTCGCGTTAGCCATCTGGGACGAGCGGCAGAAATCGCTGTTCCTGGCGCGCGATCGCGTCGGCAAGAAACCCTTGCTCTATGCCGAAGCGGGTCAAGAGTTCATTTTCGGATCCGAGTTCATGGCTTTGCTTCAGCATCCGCAACTGAGCCGCGACGTCAATTACGAAGCCATCCATCATTACCTGTCGTTCATCTGCGTGCCGGCGCCGTTGACCGCTTTCCAGGCAATTCGCAAACTCGAGCCCGGCCATTCATTGCTTTGGAAGGATGGCCAGATCAAGATTGAACGTTATTGGCAGATCGATTTCTCTCACAAGATTTCGATCGATGAAGCGGAAGCCGGCGAACGAGTCGTCGAGTTGCTGCGCGATGCCGTGCGAGTGCGTTTAATGTCGGAAGTTCCGCTGGGCGCGTTTCTGTCGGGCGGCATTGACTCGAGCGCGGTCGTTGCGCTGATGGCCCAGGAGTCTTCCGAGAAGGTCAAGACCTTTTCCATCGGTTTTGAAGAACAGGACTTTAGTGAGCTCCACCACGCGCGCCGCGTCGCCGAATTCGTCGGCACAGATCATCACGAATTCATCGTCAAACCGGACGCGATCTTGGCCAGCATGGTGGAGGAGACAATCGTCGTGGCGACGAGCG
>CBFHBI010000130.1:0-6889 GCA_965653755.1 uncultured Blastocatellia bacterium | reverse complement strand
CCGACAATGACGTCTTGATCGAGGGTGGCTTCGACGATCTGTTCGACGAAAGTTATACGGCGCGGATGGAAGAAGAACTCGACGAGATTGAAGATGGCAAACTCAAATGGACCGACGCAATCCGTGAGTTCTACGAAACGTTCAAAAAGGACTTGGCCCAGTTCGAAAAATACGCCAAGACCGTCAAAGAAAGAGAGACCCCCACGGATGAAGTCTGCTTGAAGTGCAACACACCCGGGATGGTCCAGAAGCTCGGCCGCTTCGGCAAATATCTCAAATGCAACAACTGCGGCGCGACCCGCGATGCTGAGCCGCCGCCCGCGGTTGAAGCCGCCACCGCGTCATCTGACGGTGAAGAAGAACTCGAGAACTGCGAATTGTGCGGCAAGCCGATGCAGCTGAAGCGTGGACGCTTTGGTCCATTCTACGGCTGCTCCGGTTATCCCGAGTGCAAGAACATCCGCAAGATTTCCAAGAGCGGCAAGCTCACCGCGCCGCCGCAACCGCTCGATGAGAAATGTCCAGTTGACGGCGCGCAACTGGTCAAGCGCTGGGGCCGCTTCGGCGAGTTCATCTCCTGTTCGAATTATCCCAAGTGCAAGTACATCAAGCAGGAGACGACCGGAGTGAAATGCCCGCGGCCCGGATGCGGCGGCGAGTTGGTGGTGAAGAAATCGCGCCGCGGTAAAAACTTCTACGGCTGTTCGAATTATCCGAAGTGCGACACAGTATTTTGGGACAAGCCGATTGAAGAAAAATGTCCGCAATGCGGGAAGCCATTCCTGTTGGAGAAGACCACAAAGAAGGGTACGACGCGGTATTGCTCGGACGCAGAAGGTTGCGGATACAAGAGCGAGTTGATGCCGATTAGTTCACCCCAGCAACCGCCACAGGAAAAGCACGCGTAATTATTTTCTCTAGCCCAGCCGTTTACGGCTGGGAACGAAAAATCCGTAAGCAGCAAAGCCTCCTTAAGGAGGCTTTCACATTTTGACCCATCTGATTTCCCCAGGCCTAAACGCCTGGGCTAGAGAAATGGTCAAAGTCTACCAACCATCGCGCAGATACATCGCGGAATAGTTAACGTAGTTCTGCCAGAACAGATCGAGGCTGGCGACTTCTTCATCAGTCAACGGCCGCTTCACGCGCGCCGGCATGCCCATGACCAACGATCGCGGCGGGATGATCGTGCCTGGTGAGACGAGCGATCCCGCAGCAACCAAAGATTGCGCGCCGACGCGCACGTCATCCAACACAATCGATCCAATTCCGATCAGCGACTGGCGTTCGATGTAACAGCCGTGCAGCGTGACGCTGTGACCGATCGTGACTTCCTCTTCAAGGATGGTCGGCTTCTCGCCGGTGCGCGTGTGCAGTACGCAGTTATCCTGGATGTTGGTGCGATCGCCGATGCGAATGTAGAACATGTCGCCGCGGACGACCGTGCCGAACCAGACCGAGGCCTGGTGGCCTACGTGCACGTCGCCGATGATCTGAGCGCTATCGGCAATGAATGCGGTTTCGTGAATCTGCGGATGGACTCCGCGAAAGGGACGAATCATCTTGGCAATAATTATCACAATCATTTGGAGTAGAGCAAAGTGTAATTTTTAGCAAACCGAGATCGAAAATTACAAAAAACAGGGGCTGACCGATTTAACCTCAAATAAATCAGTGTTAACTGCGGATTAAGTCTTGACATTTTCGTGAATGATGGTGTGTAGTGCCATGTTGAAACAATGCTGGACATCCCAGCCCCAATTGTCGAACAGACCGATTCGACAACGAAAGGACTCAAAATATGTCGGATTCCCCTAACCCGTTGTTTCAAATTCTTCCCGCTGCGAAGGAAGAAAGCGCTTATCGTTACAACATTCGACTCGATGATCTAGATTTCAGCGCATACTTGACGTATGAAGTGCCCCGAGTGTCGGATGATCGCACCCTGCTGCTGGTTAACGTCGAATATGCCTTTATTAATGACGATCACAAGGAAGAATACAATCGCTTTATCGAACGGATACGCGAGTCGGCTGGAAGGTTCACTGGCGCTAAGAACATTGTGAATCGACTGGCGGAAAAAGAGTTTAACAAACTGCCAAATGTCCGCATAGCGGTTCATAAGTTCGGTCCTGTTCCTGTTTACGTGCTGCCTCAGGAATATCAAATCAACAACCTAGGTCGAATGATTTCAGCTAAGATCGCAGTCTACCCCGACGTTAAATCCCAAACCGGAAGCCGCAAATCTGCGGTCAATCTCAACTTACCTTTTTTGTCCACCCGGACAGAATTTGTGAGGAGTTTGAATATAGGTCTCGGGCTCATGTTCCTCCGCTACCTCGAAGATGTCGCTGAAAGCATGTTTGACATCGAGTTTCATCTCAACCTTGCCGGCGTCTTCGAGCGGGCCAAAGAAATTGAGACCGAGCTGGGTGAATCCATCAAGACGAAACTCGATGCTGCCATCCCCACGACTGATAGCTTCTTTAAGCCAAACAACGACCATGACCGTCTTGTCAACGCCTTGTTTGAAAAGGAGAAAGACTGGCTTTTCATGGCGCGATACGCCAGACAGTACGCGCTGTTCTTCCTCAATGAACTCTACAGTCACATCGCAATGGACTCTCGAAGCGAGGAGTACTTCGAAGGGTTCCGCGGAATCCAGCAGCAATTTGATGGGTTGCTTGGAGAGGGTCATTATGCGGGTTTTCGCGAGCGTCTTAGAGCCGTGGCGACCCTGAGCAAGACAATCCGAGCTTATCGCGATCAACGATACGATGAGATTGATCAAATCGATCTGACGAACGAGCCGCTCTGGACACGGAGGTTCGTTCAATTTGGCAGATTTATTGCCTCATTGAATAGAGTTAAAGTCAACGCCACGGCTGGGCGCATCTTTATCTCCCATCACAACGATGTGCCGGTGACCGAGTTGTTAAACTCCCAAATTCAAGATTTCATCAAAACCGAATTCGGTGATCGGGTACATGTCTTGAGCGTAAGAGAAACAGCAGCTGGCGCCGAATTCAAGGAACCCATTCGGTCCAGCATCTGGATGAGTGATATGGTGAAGGGAATTGTTCCCCAACACACTTTGCCGGTTGGTGGTGATCAAGTCAAAGACTACCAATGGATCGCCAGGGAAGTCGAGTATGCGTTACTTCTCGGGAAGCGCGTCATCTACCTTGTTGAGAAGGATCTTGATGATAAAGCAATACGATCCGATTTGAAAAGAACCGAATTCAGCTTAATTCCTGACGATGCTCGAGTACCTACCTGGCTCCCAGCGCGTCTTCTTAATAGCTTCACCGAAAAGATTCATCCATCTTTTACTATAGACCACATGGGTGCTACCAAGGATGATCTGGATCCAAAATTGAAGCCAATAATCAAGGAGGTGGCGGAATTCGCAATCGAAAGGCGACATCAGGATATCCTGGTCGGTTTCCATCAACAGTTTCCTGAGGCTATTCGCCGGACGCTGCGACACATTCAAGAAACTGTTCCCTATCCTTCCAAGGCAACCAAGAAAGCGCTAGCACTGAAACTGCATAACCAATATCCTTCAAATTATGGCACCGAAAAATCAGCCGCTCGCGCGATCACCAAGGCTTGGGACCTATCAAGGAAACGAACTCTCTCAATTGACGGGAAGCCAGTGGCGTTAATGCGCCTTAATAAGGGACATTACTCAGGCAATCTGAGGTACATTCTGACTAAACTGAGGCCGGAGTGGGACAAGAGCCACCTAGAGCAATGGGAACGGCGGATTTTGTTAACTAGTCCGACTGAAAATGAACCGTTCTTGGCTTAAGTCAAGCTTCGCGCACATCGTCTACTCTATTAAAACGCAAAACTCCCATAGAACGCGCTGTTTTCGCCGTCGCGTTCCCAGGTGTCGCCGACCTCGTGACCTGAATACGCGGCCTTCAGCGTGTATCCGACTTTGCGGCCGAACAGTTGGACCAGCGGACTGTACCAGACGAGATTTGGCTGACGGCAGCAAAGATCGTTCGGCATCGCTTCGACATTTATGGCGGCTTCGGCGGATGAGACGTCGTACGACTTGCCTTCATGTTTGAAAATGATCGGAGCGCTGCGCACCGAAACAATTTCGCCCAGCGTTGCTGCATACTTGTTCTTTAATGCTTCCAACATCGCCAACTTTTGATCGTGATTCGCTGAAGTGTCGAGGATGATTAGCGAACGTCGAGCAGCGTCCGCGTTCTCCAGGTTCTCATCAGCGCTGACAACGGCCATCGCCTTCAGGCCGCTGAACTCAGTTCCGTTCCATCGACCGTTGGTAAAGTTCCACGCCATGATGGCCTCGCGGCCAGTTGTCACGACTTCACCGTTGAAGTGACACGCACCGGTGAAGACGCTGGCGGTGCGAACCTCGACGTAATCGCCTTTGATGGCCGTACTTTCAGCTCGCGACGTGAACGCGACGGCAGCGGCGCAGACGATCAAGACAGCAGCGACGATAAAAAATCTCTTCATTGCAGTACCTCCAAGAAACGGCACGCGCCACTGCCGTGCGATCAAAATCAGGCACGACAGAGGCGTGCGTACCCAGTTTACACCTCTACGCTTCGAACGCGGAACTGTAGCAAGAACGCCCGGCAACGCAATGGTCTGGCTGAGCCATGCCGCCGTCCGGCCCGATGGCTTGCTGCGTCTCACGACACCAGCAGTGATTGCTGCCGTCGAGATAATCAGCAGGCTCGGTCGGTAGGGCCGCCTGCATAAAGAATTTCTTCGAACGCAGCGAAGCACAGAATACGCTTTGAAGCACATCTCCAGATTCAGAATCGGTAAATTCGTTAGCCATCTGTTTGACCGTCTTTTAGTTGCTTCACATTCCCTCTCCCAGAGGGAGAGCGAGTTAGCCTTCGCTCTATTAGGCGACTCCGCCGGCCTTCGCGAGCGCGCGTCGCACGAGTGTCTGCGTCAACGGAATCTTGTAAGCATTCTTCGCTAAAGGTTCTGCGCCCTGCAAAGCAGTCTTCGCTACTTCGGCCAGAACATCTCGGTTCATCGTCTTCCCCACCAACAGGCTTTCCGCTTTCGGCACGCGCCAGGGAATTGGCGCGACGCCACCCAAAACAATGCGCGCCTCGCTGACAGTTTTGTTTGCGCCCAGCGAGACTGCGGCAGCCACTGCGCTCATCGCAAAATCCATCGAGTCGCGCTCTTTGAATTTCAAGTACGTCGAATTCGCCGCGACTTTAGATGCCGGTACGATGACCTCGGTAATGATTTCGTCGTTCTGCAAAACATTCTCGCGCCGCAGGTTCCCGTCAGCGGGCAGCGTGAAAAATTTATCGAGCGCAATCGTCCGCTGGCCGCTGCCGCCGGTGACGTTAACGCTCGCGCCCAACGCGACAAGCATCGGCGCTAGATCGGAAGGATGCACGATATAGGACGGCCCGCCGCCGAAGATGGCGTGATACTTGTTCTCGCCGGTCGCAGCGTAGCACTCGCTGCCGCCCTTCTTCAAACAAACGACTTCTTCGAGCCGAAAATACCAGCATCGCGGACGCTGGCAGAGATTGCCGCCGACGGTTCCGAGGTTCCGAATCTGCGGCGTGCCGACCGCATGCGCCGCCTCCGCCAATCCCGGAAAGTTTCGACGCACATTTGCATCCTCTTCAAGTTGATTTAGAGTCACCAGGGCGCCGATTCGTAATCCACCTTTGCCGTCCGCAGCGATCTTGTCGAGCCCGCGGATCGACTTCAGATTAACTACGCGCGTCGGCCGCGTGATGTATTCCTTCATCGTCGTCAGCAAATCCTGTCCGCCGGCGATCGGCCGGGCCGCGTCATCGAGATCGGCAGACGATTGACCGGCTTTCAGCGCGTTGACGGCTTCGGCGACGGTGGTCGCGTTCATCCATTCGAAGGCTTTCATGCGCGGGGCCCTCCTTTCATCAGCGCCATCAGAACTTTGTCGGGTGTGATCGGCAGTTCGCGCACGCGCGCGCCGCTAGCGTTGAAGACGGCATTCGCGAGCGCGCCGATGGCTGGAATGATCGCGGCTTCGGCGATGCCGATCACCACCTCACGTTTGTCTTCGTCGTCGATCAGCGGAATCATCTCAGGCATCTCGAGCGCGCCGGGAAGTTTGTAATCCATGAAACTGGGATTCACCTGCACGCCCAGGTCGGCATCCATGACTCGCGTTTCGAATAAAGCCATGCCGAGCCCCTGGATCATCCCACCGTTGATTTGGCTTTCCATCGTCAAACGATTCAATGGCAGACCGCCGTCTTGGACTTGCAGCATCTTGATCGGGCGCACCTTGCCCGTTTCGACGTCAACTTCGACTTCGGCAAAGACGACGCCGTGCACGCCGCGAGCTTGGAGGTCTGAACGCCAGACGCCGTGCGCGACAATTCCCGCCGGAGGCAGCGCCGCACACGCTTGCTTCCAAGCGATCGATTTTCCGCCGGCACTGACTCTTCCATTTGCGAAAACGATCTCTTCCACTTTCGCATTCCCCAGGAGCGGCGAAAATTTTTCTGCCACGGCCAGGCGAGCTTTGTAGGCCGCGTCTTTGATTGACGGTGATAGCGATGCAGCCGTCGTCGAGCCGCCTGATGGATTGGCGCCGCCGAGTTTGGAATTGCCAATCTGCTCGACAACGTCTTTGATTCCCAAGCCAAGCTCTTCAGCAACAATGCCGCGCGTGAACGTGCGCGTGCCGGTTCCGAGATCCTGCGTGCCGACCGCGACGACGACCGAGCCGTCGCGGGCGATAGTCACATCGACTTTGCAAGAGTCGTTGCCGCCGCCGCCCCACGTTCCGGCCGCGCAACCGATCCCACGCTTCAATGGCCCAGCGCCACCGCCGGGCGTCGGATTGCGTCGGGACCACCCAATTTCGCGC
>CBFHBI010000129.1:0-6922 GCA_965653755.1 uncultured Blastocatellia bacterium | reverse complement strand
TGAGAGAGATGCTCTGGCCGGCGAAGAATAATTTGTAGTTTTTGTGGCTGAGCGCGCGAAAGATGAATGTGCCGCCGAGGCCGGATTGGCGAGTCTGGATCGTTGCCCGTGCGGTTGACCTAGCCATGATAATCAGAAAGATTTATCCGCAGATCACGAAGATTACGTCGATTAGAAAGATAGACGAACCGGATCTCACAAAAAAAGCGGCCTCGGGTGGCCGCGAGTCGTGCCGTAGGCACGCAATGTTTATAGACCCCGCCCATCAAAAGGAGATCGCGCTAAAGAGAAATGGCCAGCCATTTCTCTTTAGCGCAAGAACTCGTGGCCATGATTCGGCTATAAACATGGCGCCGCTCTGCGGCGGTTCAAACTTAATACGGCGTCTTCTTCGCGGCCGGCGGTTTATTCGAATTGCTCGTCGTAGCTTTGTTGGAATTTGAATTACCGGCTTTGGCCGGCACGACTTTCAATTCATTCTTCACCGACTTCACGCCGTCCGTGTCTTTCGCCAGTCGTTCGGCTTCCGCTTTTCCTTCCGCGGTATCGACCTGACCGCGTAGGGTTACGGCGCCATCGACAACATCCACGTTGATCTTTCGTTCAGGCGTCTGCGTATCGCCGATCAACTTCGCTACCAGCTTCGTGTGCACCCACGCGTCTTCCAGCGACTGGCCCACGGTCTCTTTATTTGCCTTGGCGCGTTCGCGCTCTTCGCGTGCTTGTTCTTCCGTATAGCCGGGCGTCGCGGTCGCGGTGGCCGTGGGCTCAGTCCGCGTGCCTATCGTTTCGCGGTTGGCATTGCCGTTGTAATTCGAGTTGGTATTTGACGTCGTGTCATTACAGGCTGCCACTGCTCCTAATGAAACAAGAAGCGCCGCCAACAGTACTGCTCTCTTACTCATCGTTCCTCACTTAATCAGGGGAGAAAAAAGATCGCCAGCTTCACCGTGAGCTGGCGATCTTTCCGCCGAGGTCCTCAATGGCCTCGCCGACTTTTCGTTTGGCTCTACCGAATTTCTCCTGCACGCGACCCTCGGCGCGATCGGCACGGCCGCTCGCCTCCAGGTCGCGGTCATTGGTCAGCTTACCAAGTTCGGTTTTTGCCGTTCCCTTAACCTGTTTTGCTTTTCCTTTTACTTCATGTTCATAACGCATAGGAGTTGTCCTTTCTCCGTCGCCGATCGCCGCTAAATGACGGCGCGGCGCCCAGTGATCAATTGGATAACCAGCACAACCAGCGCGACCAGCAGTAACAGGTGAATCAAATTACCGCCAATGCCGCCGATCAAACCGAGCAGCCAAAGCACCAGCAACACCAAGAGAATTGTCCATAACATAATCTCGTCCGTCCTTTCCCGGAACACTGTGATTCCCGCAGGGCAAGATGGTGCAACGGCCATGCCAGCGGTTAACGGCGTGGATTGACGCAAGAAAGCGGAATTCTTGAACTAAAAGAGAACGATGATTCGCATGGATTGAGGGCAGGTAACGGACAGTGAGTCAGACATCAGAAGTCAGACGTCTGACCTCTGATCTCCGACCTCTGATCTTGTCAGACATCAGACGTCAGACGTCAGAAATCGGCCGCTAGCCCTCTGATATCTGACTTCTGACATCTGACATCTGTTTTCTTATTTCACCATGGTACCCGTGCGGCGCCAGCGGGTGTTGCTGAAAAAATCAAAGGGACTACTGAATGACTGAGTTTCGTCGTACGACCAATAGACGAACATCGCGCGGCCGATGATCAGATCGCGCGGCACAAATCCCCAGGCGCGACTGTCGAGGCTGTTGTTCCGATCGTCGCCCATCACAAAGTAACAGCCGCCAGTGTGTACTACGCCGCTCGAGTCCTCGCAGGTGTCGGGGACTTTAATCGGCTTGCCGTTGACGGCGTAGTGGAACTCAGAATCCGCGTTCAGATCCTGACCCAAACGGGCCGCGTTAACAGTTTCAGGCCAATAATAAACATTGTAGAGATCGCTTGGCGTGCGCGGAGTGTCTTCGACAATTGCCAGCGGCGCTTTCTCGCCGACGTTGCGCCCGACGATGATGTGCTCAGGCAGAGGCTCACCGTTGACGTAGACTTTCAGCCCCCTGACTTCGACCGTATCGCCAGGCACACCGATAACGCGTTTCACGTAATTAACTTTGAACGGAGTATTGTCCGGGTCTCGATCGCGTTCAGGGTTATTACGATTTCCCGGATACTTGAAAACAATGATGTCCGAGCGTTTGATGTCGCGTTGCGGCAACAGCGGCAGCGTAGGTCCCGGCGCGAAGATGAATTTGTTAACCAGCAGATGATCGCCGACGGTGATCGTGTTCTCCATCGACGCGGTTGGCACTTTCACCGCTTGCACGATGAAGGTCATCCCGAACAGAGCCATGATCACGGTGACCACGGCCGATTCGAAGTATTCGCGAATCACCGTCTTCGGCGGTCCGGTGGGTTCGGCTTCGACTTTGACGTCGCGCTCGCGGCCGTTCGATTTTACCGGACGCGCGGCAAACGGCGCCGATCCTTCCGTGCTTTCTTTCTTTGTCGTTATTGCCGGATCGCTCATCGACTTCATCGTAGATGCGCGCAGTAAGCCGGTCAAGCCGCGGCCTCTTCGCGCTCCATCTCTTTCAAAGCCGCTTGGGCCGCGGCGGCTTCTGCTGCCTTGATGGTCTGGCCTTCGCCGCGCGTCATGCCGCCGTTCCATTTCAGCTCGACATGAAACATGCGCTTGTGCGGTGGACCAAGCGTTTCGACCACGGTGTATTGCGGCGCTGGTTGACGCGTCGCCTGCAACTTTTCCTGCAGCATTGTCTTCGGATCGGCCGCCGCTGCTGAGACGGGATCGGCGTTGCGCAAGTCTTCGCTGAGCGCGTAATCCACGAACTGGCGCGCTGCGTCTAATCCGCCGTCGAGAAAGATCGCCCCGGTCACCGCTTCGAACACGTCGGCCAGCACCGCGTGTTTGCGACGACCGCCGCTCTTTTCCTCGCCGCGTCCGAACCGCAAGAATTCGCCCAGGCGCAGTTCGGCTGAAGTTTTCGCCAGCGTTGGCGCGCTCACCAAACGATGCTTCATACGCGACAATTCACCTTCGCTGGCGTGCGGATAAGCCCTGAAAAGATAGTCGGCGACAATCAAACCAAGCACCGAGTCGCCGAGAAACTCCAGGGCTTCGTTGTGCAGGTGGCGGGCGTCTTTCTGCGCGCGCGGCGAAACTTGTTCGTGCGCCCAGGAGCGATGGGTCATCGCCTGGGCCAGCAACGCATGATCGCGAAAGCGGTACTGCAGAATACTTTCGAGCGTGTCGAGATTTTCGAGCGCGGGCGTTTTCACAAGTGAGTCAAACAAGTCAGTACCATCCGCGTAAGCGGATGGGATCGTCAGAATACTTAACTGGCCACGATCCCGTTGCGTCGGCTTTAACCCATCCGCTCACGCAGATGGTACTGACCAACAGTCGATTGTAGCAAAACGCCGAACGCAGCGTCGAAAGTGACGATGCATTCGGCGTGATGGCAATCCGGCCATAGGACCGAAAATTATTATTGCCGCGGACGCTTGCTCGCGCCGGTGTTGTTAGCCGAACCATTTCCAGGCGCGCCGGCAGTCGGCGTGGCCGCGGGCGTGGGCGTCGAAGGTAACGAAGTGATCGGAGTCGGAATATCGGGAATCGGCTTGGTCATCACACTGGCGACCAGTTCGTTGACGCCGGTGTCCGACTTAGTCCGATATTTGTAAAGCGCTGTCAAATCATCCATCGCATTCTTCTTCATCGTAGCGTCAGTGGCTGTGGCTACGGCTCTCGCCAAGGCGTCGATCTGACGATCGATTACTTGATTCAAGTTTTCGAGGACCAGCTTGCTTTCCGGCGTTTCGGTTCCACCCGGACCTTGCTTCGCTTTGTAGTCATCGCTCAGGGTCTTGCGCGGTCCCACCTCGTAAGCGGCGTTGAGATCGAGATAGAGCTGCGGTTGTTTCTTCACGTCGGTCTCGAGCTTCGCAGCGGCGAGCAAATTTTTAAGCGCTTCTGCGGGCGCGCTGGTGAGCTGCGAACGGCCGACGGTCCAATTCAGATAAGCGAGTGCCTGGTCGTGCGGATAAGCTTTGACCGGTTTGCCAGCATCGATCAGTTGCATGGCTTTGCGCGCATAGGGTACTGAATCGTTGAGCAGAGTGCCCTGAGACAATCCGACGATGCCAAGGATCGTATTGACGTCGACGTTGTCGGGATCACTAGCGAGAATCTGTTTCCCATACTTGAACTGGTCTTCGTACTTCTTGCTGGCGTAGGCGTCTTGAAATGCTTTGCCGGCGTCCGCGCTTGATTTCATCTTGTTATAGGCGTCGACGAACTTCTGCATGAACGCCGCCTGCCTGTCATTTGGGTCCTTAGGACAGGCGCCCAGGTAAGTATTCGCGGCGTCATACGCTACCTTTTGCGCCGCCGCGTCATCCTTCTTGTAGTTGTCATAAAAAGTCTTGTACCAAGTTCCCTTGTTCTCGTCGTTGCACTCCTGGCTTTGCGCTAAGGCGGGAATCGCAAACACTGCGAGCATCGCAGCGAGTGCCAATAATTTAATTATCCGTTTCATTGTTACTTAACAGCCTCCGATCAATTCTTGCTTACTAACGCGGTGCAACTTGTCGGCCATGCATCCACGCCTTTGGCGATTCATTAAGATGCAACCGGCGAGCCGCTCGTTGCAGTCACTACTTGTTCCGGGGAACTTCGTGCGGCGCAGACCGGCAATAATCGTGCAACATTGGCGGCAGTGTCAAGCTTTGAAACGCTCTCAACTCACCGCGTTATGTTATTGCATCAAAAATGCCGAACTCTCGCAAAATTCCCACGAGAGTTCGGCATTCGTAAAATTGAACCGAACTATCTTATTGGTCCGGCGCTCTATGGTTCGTTAGGCTTTGTCTTCCGCGGGCGGCTGTCCGCCGGTGGATTTGCCGTCGTCTGATTTCCAGATGTTTTTGCCGGCGTTGTTGTCTTTGGGCCGTTCTTCGGTTTGTTGTCAACCGGCATCACCGTGGACTTCACTTTGTTAGTCGCCGGCGGAACCGCGGTCGTGCTCTGGTTCGTCGTTTCGGGTGTGGCAGCCATGGCGTCCGCCGCAGCTTGCTCGGCCTTGTCCTCGATCGCCTTCTGCTCCGCCTGAGTAGCCGCTCGCGTTTCCTGCGCTTCTTCGTCGAGGGCTGCAGCCTTCTTGTCCTTGGTTGGCGTCTCTTCGTCGTCGGCAGTCTGCGCCACCTGGAAGTTGATCTGCGTGCCGAAGCGCGGACTCAGCGCGCGATAGATGTCACCGGCAACGGCTGCCGGCAGATGATTGTGCGCGTCAGTTCCGCGAGTGATCACAACCACGGCGAGTTTTGGATTGACCACCGGCGCGTACGAAGTGAACACGCCCAGCCAGGCGCCCTGGCCGATGCAAGTGCCGGTCTTGCCGGCGACAGTCTGCTCGGGCCGATATGCCTTGTGACCGGATCCGTAATTCACAGCGCCAATCATTCCCGGCAACATCCGATCCAGAGTGTCCTGGCTAATGTTGATTCTGCGACGCGTCTCAGTTTTGAACTTATCGTTCTCATCGACCGTGCGCGGCACGTGCGGAGTTACCAGCTTGCCGCCGTTCGACATCGCTGACACTAAGTCGGCCAACTGCATCGCGGTGACTTCGAAATCGTCGCCGTGCGAGCTCATGTGGTTGACCGCGTAACCGGACTTGAACAAAGGAATGCGACCGGCGTACTCGTTCGGATAATTGACTCCGGTCTTTTCGCCGAGGCCCATTTCACGCGCGTAGCCAACCATCTTGTCAAAACCCACTTCGCCGCCGACGCGTTGGAAATAGGTGTTGTTCGAATGGGCCAGCGCATCAGTCAGGTTCAAACTGTTGCCACCGACGTTGACGTTCTCAACGGGCTGGATAACTTTCTCGGAGATTCCGGCGACGCCAGTCACCAGTTTAATTGTCGAACATGGTTTAAAGCCGCGGCGCAGAGCCCATTCCTGATTGACGACGGTGTAAACGCGTCCGCTCTTCGGATCCATCACCACGACGGTGCCGGCGTGATGGCCCAGCGCGTTGATCGCAGCTTGACGAACTTGTAGATCTTCGCCGGCGGTAGAGTCCTTCGCGATCAAGTCCGCGACTTCGTTGCGCATGCCTTCGTCGATCGCGCGTTGGCGAGCGATGGCTGCCAGCCGCGCGGCTTCCGCCCGGCGTCGGGCTTCTTCGAGCGCGCGCCGATGGGTTGAATCAAACTTACGCATCTCAGCCGCGAGTTCGCGCTTGCTGAGCTTGTGTCCCGCGCGCTTCTGCAGCTTGGCGATATACGCCGAACGCTCGCGCGAGATTTTCGCCTGCTCCGCGCGCATCTCGCGTTTGGACAGACGACGTCCGCCGCGGCCGGCGCGTGCCGACCGGCGTGAGGCGCGGCCACCGCCGCGACGCGCAGCACGTCCGGATGATCTGCCTCGGCCGCCGCCATGTTTCTTGGCGGCGTATCCTTCTAATGTGACTGAACCAATTAGTGTGAAGAGGAGAATGAGATTAAACGATATGAGCGCAACCCTTGGGGAACGTCTTAGATTCATTGGCAACTCCCTCAGAAAAAACTTATCCGACGTTATCGAAGGTGGAACCGATTGCTCTTACTGATTTGTTCGCGCGCTACGGGGAGCAGGGCGCGATGTCGTCCTAGTGTTACTGAAACCGAAAGACGCCGAAATTTCTTATCAAAATCACCCGAGTTTGAAATTCCACCGTTAACCTTGAATGAGGCGGGACCAGCTTCCCGCGGGTAGCCTCAGCCGGGTTTGCTTTGAGACCGCCGCAACTATAACATCGGCAATAACGAAACAGCAACACGAAACTCAGCGAATCTTATACATGATTGACATGTATG
>CBFHBI010000128.1:0-6925 GCA_965653755.1 uncultured Blastocatellia bacterium | reverse complement strand
CATCGCTGGGGCTAGCTTCGAGCACATGGCCCACTTGCATCGAAACCGGCACATCGAGTTCGACGCACTTCGCGAACAGCGGATACATCTTGGCGTCGTTAAGCGGAATGTCGAACCCGTAGATGTGCACGTACACGCCTTTGAATGCGTGCTGCGTCACAGCTAATTCGATCTCTTTCAAACTGTCTTTGATTCGAAACGGGTTGTAACCGGCGAGGCCCACAAATCGGTCCGGATATTTTTCGGTGTACTGGAGAACGTCCTCAAGCTGCGTATCCATGTACATCCACTTGCGCCAGTAGGACCACATCTTCGTCTGCGTGATGAAGACCTGCTCGACGCCGGCGTCATCCATTTGCCGCAGCATCTCTTCGATGGACTCAAAGCGCGGCAATCCGCCGATCGCTTTCTCCATGCGACAGACAAGCTCGCCTTCCTTCGCGCGGTCCCACTCCTCCATGAACTCGCGCGTCGCGACGTAATACATGAAATCGATGGCTTGAATTTTCCCAGACACGGTTCGCCTCCATGTTTTGGCGACGACGGAGCAACTGATGTGCCTTCTGAAGGGAGGGACAATCGCGAAAATCAAAAAGGGCAAAGGCCTGATTTGACGCGATTAGACTCGATAAGATCGCCCTGTCGGACGTGAGGTTCTGCTGCAGCACGGGAGGCCACTGCGGATTAACGCGAGCTACCGTGGAAAAACCCGCAGCATTGATCTTGATCCGATTTGAAAAAATCCGCGAGGATTGTTCCCACTTGTTTGCGCAAATTTGCGAAGACAATGGCCATTGGCCAACCGGCTCCGGACGCCCTGCAATTTTGTCTAAGTCGCACAAGTCGTGTCCGCACCCAGCTTATCGGCTTGGTTCGCACATGCCGCAGCGCGAGTCAAGAACAGGAACGAGACTTGATTTCTTGTATTGCATTAAGGAGCGAACACCAGTCCGACCATCTTCTGCTTTCTTCACGGACTGCCATCGTTGTGTGTCACATGAACACTCAGAGAAAAACTTTTCGGCTTGTCTTCATCGGTTTTGTGTTTTCAGTTGTAGCTTTATTAACTGCGCCACTCGCAACTCTTCGCAGCGTCATTTCAAACGCGTCCGCTAGCTCAGCCGAGAGTGTTACGTACACGATTCAGGACGTGGTAATTCAACCGCGAGCAGTGAACGCATCAGGAGTTGTCGCCGGTTATCAGTACTTCGATTCATCGAAGCAATTTCACGCGGCGATTTATGCGAATGGAACGGTGAAGGATCTCGGCACCTTGCCCGGGGGTACGTCGAGTTCCGCGGAGGGGATAAATGCCTCCGGCCAAGTCGTTGGATCGAGCGATCGCGGCGACGGCCTGGTGCATGCCTTCCTTTACTCGAATGGTGTGATGACTGATTTAGGCACATTGCCCGGTGGTGCGACCAGTTACGCCACCGGAATCAACGACAACGGTCAAATCGTTGGCTACAGCGATACGCGCCAACCAAACACGAGTTGGCCACAACCTGAGCACGCTTTTTCGTACTCGAACGGGAAGATGATCGATCTCGGAAGTCTGGGAAGTAGTTTTGCCGTGTGGAGTCGCGCCAACGCAATCAATGCTTCCGGACAAATCGTTGGGTACAGCCTGACAGACGATGGCAACAGACGCGCCTTTTTCTATTCCAGCGGGCACATGATCAACCTCGGAACACTCGGCGGCTCAGAGAGTGTTGCGCTGGGAATCAACAATTTGGGCCACGTGGTTGGCTGGAGCGGACTCATAAACGATGTTGCGAACAGAGCATTCATTCATACCGGAGGCGCCATGATCGATATGGGCTCGCCGGATAGCGGTTTCAAGACGGCCCGTAGCATTAACAGTTCCGATACAGCGGTTGGTACGACTCCAAACAGTGGCGACGGCCCGGCCTTTGTCTACACACCGGCAAACGGAATTCGCGATCTCAATTCTTTGATCGACAGCTCGAAGTATTTTCTCCGGGAAGCCTACGCGATAAATGATGCTGGTCAGATAATAGCTTCGGGACGTTATGCGGATCTGCACGCGGGAAATTTCTTGTTGACTCCAAGTGGTGCTGTGCCAACACCGACGCCAACGCCGAATGTGGTTGATGACCCAGAGACCTTCGTGCGACAGCATTACGTTGATTTCCTCAATCGTCAGCCCGATTCGGGTGGACTTTCGTTTTGGAAGAATGAAATAACCGGTTGCGGCACAGATCCAACGTGCATCGATGTGAAGCGTGTGAACGTATCGGCGGCTTTCTTCATTTCGATTGAATTTCAGGAGACAGGTTATTTCGTCTATAGGATCTATAAGGCTGCCTACGGCAATATTGCCGGCGCTCCCGTCCCGGTCAGGTTCAATGAATTGCTGGCTGACACACGGCAGATTGGTCAGGGAGTTATTGTGGGACAATCCGGTTGGACCGCCGTGCTGGAGAACAACAAGCAGACGTTTGTCTCGCAGTTTGTACAGACCGCGCGTTTCACTGCAGCTTTTCCGGTTTCGATGACCCCGACGCAATTCGTGGATAAACTATTTTTAAATGCCGGCGTCACACCCACAGCGGCTGAACGAAACGTGGCCATCGCTGAATTTGGTTCCGCGACGACGACAGTCGATGTCTCGGCGCGGGCGCGAGCTTTGCGTGATGTGGCAGAAAACGCGACGCTAAATCGCCAGGAGTTCAATCGCGCTTTTGTATTAATGCAGTACTTCGGATACCTCCGCCGTAATCCGGATGATGCGCCGGATTTCAACTTTGGCGGCTATCAATTTTGGCTCGACAAGCTAATAAGTTTCGGCGGTGACTACGTCCGATCTGAGATGGTAAGGTCGTTCATCGTCTCGCAGGAGTATCGGAAGCGATTCTAAATAGAGCGAGGACTCTACAATTTGGAAAGCCGCGCCGGCCGTTCGCCTAGAGCTGGTTTGATAGGCGTGAAGTCTTCGCCGGGATTGATGAACTGATCGCGTTCGAACTTGTATTGCTTGTCATAAAGCTGCCGGTAGCGGCCACCGGCCTCGAGCAATTCTTCATGCGTGCCGCGCTCGACAATCTCGCCGCTTTCAAGCACTAAGATTTGATCGGCGCTGCGAATCGTGGACAGGCGGTGAGCAATCACGAAAGTCGTGCGTCCGCGCCGCAAAGATTTGAGCCCGTCCTGAATCATCGCCTCGCTTTCGCTGTCGAGGCTTGAAGTGGCTTCGTCGAGAATCAACAACTTCGGGTCGGCCAGAATCGCGCGGGCAATCGCGATCCGCTGCCGTTGTCCACCCGAGAGTTTCACCCCGCGCTCGCCGACTATCGTGTCGTACTTCTGCTCGAATTTTTCGATGAACTCTTCGCAGTGTGCGATGCGACTGACCGTCTGAATCTCTTCGAAAGTCGCGTGCGGGTTTGAAAAAGAAATGTTCTCAGCGATCGTTCCATCGAAGAGGAAGTTGTCCTGCATCACGACGCCCAGGTACGAGCGAAAGTCACGCAGCCGTAGGGTCTGCAGATCTTTCCTATCAATCTTAATGGTGCCTGAAAGCGGTTGATTGAAATTCATCGCCAGGCTGATGAGTGTGCTCTTGCCTGACCCACTCGATCCGACCAATGCAGTCGTCGAACCCGCCGGTGCAGTGAACGAAACGTTCTTGAGCACCGGAACTCCGGGATTATATTCGAAAGAAACATTCTCGAACTCAATCTCGCCGCGGACTGCCGGCAGCGGCGCGCGATGCACATCGGCTTCGTCCTCTGTCGCCATGTCCATGATTTCGCGAATGCGATCGAGCCCGGCAAACGCCTCCGTGATCTGCGTACCGATGGCGGCGAATTGAATCAACGGCATGGCCATCATTCCCGTGAACATCACATACATGAATAGATCGCCGACGGTCATCCGATGTGTAACCACTGATTGTCCGCCGACCAAAATGATGACTACGCCGACCGCGCCGATTACCAGAGACGAAAAAGCGTTGGTCGCCGAGACGCCGGTCATTGCCTTTGCGATGTTCCGAAAAAGCTTATGCGCGCCACGAGCAAACGTCAGTGCCTCGCGTCTTTCCGCCGTGTAAGCTTTGACGATTCTTATCCCGCCGAGCGATTCAGCCAGGCGGCCAGTCAACGCCGCGGTAATCTCTCCCCGCTCGCGGAACAGGGGACGCAGACTCTTGAAAGCGTACACCAGCGCGCCGCCAAAGGCGGCGAGTACCAGAATCGTGATCGACGTCAGTCGCCAATTCAGCCAAAACAGAACGCAGAGTGCGACGGCCGCCGTGATGAAACTCCCGGCCAATTGGACCAGACCCGTGCCGACGAGATTCCGGATGCCCTCGGCATCATTCATGATCCGCGAAATGAGTTTGCCGGTTTGCGTCGAATCGAAATAACTGATCGGCAGACGCGAGATTTGCGCCTGGACTTTCTTGCGCATCTCGGTGATCGCCCGTTGCGCAGCCACACCGAGCACCTGCGACAAACTGAAAGAAGTAAGCGCCTGAATAATCGTGGCGCCGGCTGCGGCGACCGCAATCTTCCAAAGGAGATCGGTGCGTCCTTTGCCGATGACAACATCGATCAGGTATTTCGTTGATGCCGGCAGCACCAAGCCCATCGCCTGATTGATGATCATCAGCACCGCCCCGAGCATGAGCCGGCGGCGATGGGCCCACACGAGTTCCCGCGCATCGGCCCACGCCGACGACCAGCGAATCTTTGGTTTGGGTTTCGCCATTCGTTCTATCTTCGCCGCAGACTCGTTGAATTACAAAGACGACGGCGCAGGCTCGCTCATGAATCGATGAGCCGTCAATTGCGCCGGGCCAACGCCTAGACGTATAGAGACCTTCGAATTGTCCTTTGGTTAGTGTTTGATGAAAAAAATTTTGGAGGCGGCGATCGGAATCGAACCGATGAATGAAGGTTTTCCAGAGACGGCGCAGCGTTTTCGCGCAAGTTCAGATGTGTTCTCTTGCGCCCATTTCTATTGGCTTGCGACATCTGAAGTTTGCGCCTGATCATCTGGATTTGGTCCTATTGGGATTGGTAGTAACGCAAGAATGACCGAACTTCACTTGATTTCGACTCCATTGCAAAGGAGCGCAGTGCACAGGATCCTGGCGGGCCTCGATTGAGACTCGCGCATAGAAGACGTGCAACGATGAGCGGGCCGACCACCTGACGAGCTCAATGAATGGTCTGGACCTCAGTCTTCCAGCCTCCCGATAATTGACGATGGCGTTCTCAGGTCCAGCGACCGTGCCTTCCGCATCGCCCATTTTAGGGCACTCGCCTTGTTGATCTCATTTTTACTTGCCATGCGCGTTCATGGCGGACCTATACAGGGATCTGGCATCTCGAACCAGGGAGGTAAGGGAAAGACCAACACAAGAGCTGAAGCGCTAGAACTACAGCCCGCAGCATTGGTCTCGGTAACGGTAAGAATGACGTATCCACCGGCGCTGGGTTTCCAGGTGATCGAGCGTGTGTTGTTTCCGCTAGTGATCGCGCCATTGGTGATATTCCACGAGTAGGTCACACCTGACGCCGCGGCGGGTACTGAGGCGCTGAAGTCTGTCCCCGTCCAACACCCGCCGGTTGCGGTAACATTGAATGCGGCAGGGGAACCAGTGAATACCCAATTCAGAATGTCGTGGTTCTCGTAGCCGGCTCCGGTTGCCGCCGTGAAGCCGACATACGCTTTTCCTGTGTCTAGTCCCAGCGTGCCAATATCTATTGAAACAGTTAGACGTGCAGTGCTCATATCATCGACATAAGCCCTCAATGTACTCGCGCCATAGCTGATCCTCACCTGATGAGGCCCATCTTTCAGGTTTGGTATGCTGGAAGTGGTCGCAATCGAAGATGAATCGCCATTTGTTGCAACGCGAAGTTGATTGCTAAGAACGTCAAGCTCAACTGCCAGGCTGTTGCTGATTCCCGTGTAACCGAGACAAGAGCCGCAGCTGATACTTCCACCCAATGCGGAAGCGCCGCTTCCGCTATTTTGAATCGTGAAAGTATATCCATCAGCACCGCGAAATATTGAGTCGGGATTGCTAATATTGAAATTAAAGGAGGTGTCAAAGCCATCCTGGACCGGCAGTTTAGTAGTTGTCCAGGCGGAACCTCTTTCACTGATAGCAGCGGGCGTAAGACGCAAAACGTTTCCAGACTGAGATGCGTCCCCGTTGAGTTGCAACCCAGCTATTGAACCAAAGTCGGGATAATTAATTTGACAGATTGGCGTTGGAGTTGGTGTCGGGCTCGGAGTCGGAGTAGGTGATGGCGTTGGAGTCGGCGTTGGAGTTGGCGTCGGTGTAGTTGGCGTCGGCGTTGGCGTCGGAGTGCAAGACTGAGCTTCGTACGCGCCCACGTCTGTGCCGTCACCGCCCGGCGGTCGTGGGATCCCAGAGTCAAATGAGCGAATGAAAGACGAGCCCCTCTGGTCTGTGGTGAGCGGCATATTCGTCGTGGGATCAGTTCCGTTCTGGCCTTGGTCTATTGCGGGACTGCTACAAAGCAGCGCGATGGTTTGCGTTGGACCGCCATTGTATTTCAAAAACGGATTACCAAAGGAGTCCTTTTCGAGCATCGGGTCGAGTGGCTGGCCGTTCGATCCAACTTGGTCGTTTTTGACTCCGTTGGTGAAACCGGTGCTGCCATCAGCTATACGAATGAAGTTGAACCCAGTTGATGTGTAAGGGCCACTAAGATCGGGGCCGGCTGAGGCCGTATTCCAGGCAACGATGCTGCTCTTCAGATTTGTGCTACCGGAGGAACCTTGGAAGATGGCGCCGCCCGAAAGGTTGACCCCGTTGGAGCTGAGTGTGCTGTTCGTGACGTTGATGGTCCCGCCTGCCTCAGTCGCGATCGCGCCTCCATGGTAAGTAATATTGTAGTCGTTGCCGCTCAGTGTGCTGTTG
>CBFHBI010000127.1:0-6973 GCA_965653755.1 uncultured Blastocatellia bacterium | reverse complement strand
TTTCGTTGCTGCGCGAAGCTGCCGAATTACCGGCGGGCCAGAAGATAGAACCGATTGAGCAGCGATTTGGAAATCTTACCGGAGATGCGCGGACTCGCGCCGAAGAAGAATTTGCGCGCACGGTCGTCGAGAGCAAAAATTTTTCTTCGGCAGAATCGATCGACAAGCTCTTCACTATGTCGGCCGCGCAGTTACGCGATCTGCACGATCCGCTAATCGATTTTGTCGGCGGCCTGGTTCTTTTGGCCGAGCAGGCGCAAGAACGAACGCAGGTATTCAATTCAACGGTCGCGGGTTTGCGGCCGGGCTTGCTACGCGGCATGAGCGAGATGCGCGGCGGCAAGTTGTATCCGGACGCGAATCGTACGCTGCGCTTCAGTTATGGATCGGTCAAAGGCTACGTTCCGAAAGATGCGGCCACGTATGCACCGTTCACGCACCTGTCTGGTGTGATCGAAAAAGACACCGGCCGCGAACCCTTCGACGCTCCCGAAAAATTGAAGCAGCTTTTTCGCGCGCGCGACTTTGGCCCCTACGCCACGGCGGACGGCAAAGACGTGCCGGTAGATTTTCTTTCGACGAACGACATCATCGGCGGCAACTCCGGCTCGCCGATAATGAATGGGCGCGGCGAACAGGTCGGAATCGTGTTCGATGGAAACTATGAAGGCCTGGGTAACGACTTCTTCTATAACGATGCCAAGGGACGCACGATCTCGGTTGATATTCGTTACGTGCTCTTCATTGCGGACACGTTTGGCGGCGCTGGCTATTTGTTAAAGGAACTGGATATCAAGGACGCGCCGGCGTCATTGCGACGCGCAGCGTAGGCCGAAGGATTTTCGTCCGCGAAGAGGATGTATTTTGGAGTGCGCCGGCTTGACGGCGCTTTTTCACCGGAGACATTTCGCGGTTCCGTAATAACAAAGCGGCGTCAAGCCGCCGCACTCCAAAATTATTCATCTTCCGTTTTCTTCTTCGGCTTTTCATCCGTGAAGACAATGCTGGCGATCAAAATAATTCCCGCCACCGCGGCCAGCAGAAAAAAGATTGTGGGCAATCCGGGATAACCCAGAATCTTGAATGCGGTGTCCACGCGCATCATCAGCGCAGCCCCGACTATCAAAGCCGCCAGGATCAACCCCAGCGTGATTCGGTTCGCGATCTTCTGCAAACCGTCCAGCACCACTTTCTCGTCGATGGCGTCAACGCCGATCTTCACTTCGTTGTTGCCAATTGCGTCGAGAATTTTGTTGACCCGACTCGGCAAACGCTCGGCGAATTCTTTTACCTCGACGGCCCGCGCCAAAAGCGAACCGGGTTCGACGCTCTGCATAACTTGGCGCGCCATTATGTTGGTAGCTTCGTTGCGGATAACCGTATTCGGATCGAAGTTTGGATCCAGCACATAGACCACGCGGTCCAAGTTCATCATCGCTTTCGCGATCATGGTGAACTCTTGCGGCAAACGAAACCAGCTATCTGCTGCAATTCGTTGAATCTCGATGACGATCTTACCCGCATGAATGTTTTCCAATTCGGCGTCGGCATGCTGCGCGACCAATTGGGCCACCCGATGTACGTAATCGGACTTGTCAAAGTTGGCCTTCGGTTCGCCCATCCTCATCGCAACGTCGGCGGCCTCATCGCCGCGGCCCTCACTGATAGCCAAGAGCAGCCGCAAATAGTTCTCACGAAAATTTCCAGCGATGTGCGCCACCATGCCCAGATCGAGCAGCGCGATGCGGTTGTCTTCGGTGATGAAAACATTTCCCGGATGCGGATCGGCGTGGAAAAAGCCGTCCACCAGCATCTGCTTGAGATAGGCGCGAAAGATTTCGTCGGCCATCTCCGAGGTGTTGAGATCCATGAAGCGCAGCGGACTTACCTCGGTAATTTTCTTGCCGGGAATGTATTCCATCGTGAGCACACGCCCGGTCGTATAGTCTTCGATGGGTTGCGGAACGACAATCCGTTCGAACTCGCGGAGATTTCGGTGGATGCGCCGGAGGTTTTGTGCTTCGCGCTGAAAATCCAACTCATGCAAGAGACTGGTGCGCAAGTCCGCCAGCATGTTCGTGAATTCGTAACGCTTGCCAACTTCGGTATGCGCATCGATGAACTCGGCCACTTTCTCCAAGGCTTCGAGATCTTCGACGATCACTTCGCGCACTCCGGGTCGCTGCACCTTAACTACCACGTTGCGCCCATCGCGCATCGTTGCGCGATGCACCTGCGCAAGCGAAGCCGCAGCCGAGGGCTGCTTCGCGAAATCAAGAAATAGTTTGGAAATGCGGCCGCCGAGTTCTGACGAGACAATTCGCTCAACCTCTTCGTAAGGAAAAGGTTCAATCTGATCCTGCAGACGCTCGAGCGCGTCAAGATAGGCTTGCGGCAGAATATCTCCGCGAGTCGATAACAGTTGCCCTAACTTGATGAAAGTAGGTCCGAGGTTTTCCAGATCGTCGGCCAGTTCTTCGGCCTTCGGCGTCGCCTCGCGCTCGCGCGGCTGGCTTAGAGCCGACGCCAGGGTTGACTGGTCCACCAAATCCGAACGGCCATACTTGCCGAGCAACGCCACGATTTCTGCGTAGCGTTTCAGGCGCTCGGGTTTGAGTAACGCGGCCATGTTTTAAGTCTCCCGCCCCCTATTGAACAGCATTCCGATCCCTGCAATCATCAACGCCAGCGTCGATAAGAACGCGAACCAAAACCAACCCGTCAGTTGCGCTGAGATCAATCCAGCTTCATCGCTCACCCGCAGGCGTTGCCGGTTCATCAAGTAGCCGCTCACGCCGCCCGCGACGATGCTAACGATCGCCAACGGCGTGGCTTTTTCTCTGCGACGACGAAGCGTGGCTATTACGATTACGGCCAACATCAACAACGGCACCACGAAGAGCAGAATTTGATCGTGACGCGCCAAGTCTAGCCCGCTCAAAGAGTCTCGCGCTCCGCCGCAACTAACTTGCTCCCACGGCAGAAAGAAGCAGACGAGAACGATTAGCGCCGCGCTGATATTGATTCGTCGCAACATAATCGTGTCAGAAGCCCGACCGTCAGGAAGGGCATCTGAATTTAAGGGAGCCCTTGCTTACGCGCGGGCTTCTGACACCACCAGCACTGCCGCTCCCTTGATCGCATCGTGTTTCAGCGCGATCAGCGCATCGTTCGCCTCTTCCAATCGAAACGTCTGCACGTGCGTTCGCACCGGGATGCGTGCGGCTTCATCCAAAAATTCACGCCCGTCTTCCCGCGTATTATTCGCGACACTGCGAACAACGCGTTCGTGATAAACGAGCGAATAATCGAACGAAGGAATCGGACTCATGTGAATTCCGCCGAGCACCAGCACGCCTCCTTTGTCTAAAGCTGCGAGCGCCGCGGGCACCAATTCACCCGCGGGCGCAAAGATGATCGATGCATCAAGCTTCACCGGCGGCGTGTCCGTCGCATCGCCCACCCATGACGCGCCGAGTTCAGTCGCGAGCGTCTGATGCTTCTCACGATCCCGCGTGCAGACATAAACTTCAGCCCCGCGAGCGCGCGCGACCTGAATGACGACGTGGCCCGCTGCGCCAAAGCCATAGATGCCGAGCCGCGCGCCGCCCCAATGCTCATCTTCAATTCCGGTCAGACGCAGCGATCGATAACCGATGATGCCGGCGCACAACAGCGGCGCGGCTTGCAGATCGTCGAATCCCTCCGGCAATCGATAAATAAAATCGGCCGGCGCAATAATGTACTCGGCGTACCCGCCGTTCGCCGTCCAACCATTGAACTCCGCACTTTCGCATAAGTTCTCGCGCCGCGAGAGACAGAAACGGCATGCGCCACAAGTCCGTCGCAACCACGCCGCGCCGACGCGATCTCCAATCTGAAGATCAGCAACATCGGCGCCTAAGTCTGCGACCTCCGCAACAACCTGATGACCCGGAATCAACTGAGGCTGCCGCTGTGGCAAGTCACCCTCGACGACGTGCAAGTCCGTGCGACAGACTCCACAAGCGTGCACGCGCAGCAAAACTTCACCGCGCCCCGGAACCGGAGCATAGACGTCCGCAAAGCGCAGCGGCCGACGGTCAATCGCCGCCGGTGAACTGAGAACGCAGGCTTTCACTCTTCGTCGAGTCTATGCCTGCGCCTTTCAGTTCGCCAGCTACGATTTGCAGTTCAGTCACTGCGAAACTTTCTGCACGACGTTTCCGGCGGCGCGGACACTCTCCAGGCGCGTAGCGACGTCTGCCTGCGCGATGATGCCAACCAGTTGGTCTTTCTTATCGATCACCGGGATACGTCGCAACTGATTGTCTTGCATCAGGTCCAGAACTGTACGCACGTCATCGTTGTCTCGGCAGGTCACGAGCCCTTCGGACATGACTGCTTCGACCGTTGTCGTCTTCGGATCGCGAGCTTCGGCCACGACTTTGACGGCGAGATCGCGATCGGTAACGATGCCCGTCAGCTTCTTCGCTTCCTTGTCTTCAACGATGGGGACCGGCCCAACGTCCTCCGATTTCATGATTTGCGCCGCGGCCATCACGGAATCACTCGGCACGCAACACTCGGGGTCCTTAGTCATAATCTCGCTAGCTATCATTACGCCCTCCTGCGATATGGGAATTGGTTCTTCACTGTTCGTTTCGGCAAATGTCGGTGTCGCCTTCGCGTACAGCGGTGTACTCGGGCCAGCGTTTAGCCGCCATAAATCGCCGTTTCGCGAATTATCTCAATGCCGAAGTAAGGTTTGAGCAACTGGAATGCCGGATCAAGCGCATAGCCTTCAGGTGGTGACCCAATTTTGACTGGAGCGCAACCGTCTCGGTTGCTCTGCGTAGAGAAATGCAAGCGAGGACGCTTGCGCTCCAGTCGCAATCGCGCGTTTGTTCAAAATGGTCAGTACCCTTAGTTTGTGAGCGCGTAATTTTCGATCTTTTCTGATAGCATCGCGGAAAAAGGATGAAGGGTTTAGGGTAGAGGGTGTAGAAATACTCTCCTACAGGCGTAAGATCACATATGAGAAGAGCGGGAAGAAATTCAGTACACACGATAGGTTTGATATTAGATTCGCGATTCAAAACATCTACACCCAACACCCTATACCCTAATTTTTTATGAGCACGCCAACACCACAACTTGTGAAAGAGATTGCTTCGACCAAAGAGATCCGCGCGCAGTTTCCATCGCTGGAACGCGAGCACAACGGTAATGCCGTTGCCTATTTCGACGCGCCGGGTGGCACGCAAACGCCGCGCGTCGTAGTCGATGCCGTCGCCGATTACTTGCTGCATCACAACGCCAACACGCATTGGGAATATCCAACGAGTCACGAAACCGATGCGATCATCGAAGACGCGCGGCACACGTTTGCAGATTTTCTCAATGCCTCCGCGAATGAAATCGTTTTCGGTCCGAACACCACGTCGATGATCTATCACCTTTCGCGCGCGCTGGGACGCACGATGGGACCAGGCGACGAGATCGTCATCACGGAACTCGAACATCACGCGAACGTTGCGCCCTGGCAAGCTCTGGTCAAGGAACGCGGGGTGACGTTGCACGTGGCGCAGATGGATCCAGAGAGCGGCCAGCTCGATTGGAATGATTTTGAAAGACTGGTTACGAAGCGCACGAAGATGGTTGCCTTTGGCGCCGGCTGCAACGCTCTCGGCACGGTGAATGATTTTCGCCGTGTGGTGCAACTCGCTCATTCAGTGGGCGCGCTCGCCTTAGTCGACGCCGTTCACTACGCGCCGTACTTTTTGTGCGACGTAAAGTCGATGGATTGTGATTTCCTGACCTGCTCGGCTTACAAGTTTTATGGCCCGCACGTCAGCGTCTTTTACGGTAAGAGCGATCTGCTTGAGTCGATGGATTTTCCGAAGCTTCAACCCGCGCCGGACGCCGGCCCGGAGCGAGTCGAAATGGGAACACTGAATCACGAGGGCATCGTCGGCGCCGCCGCGGCAGTTGATTTCTACGCGTCACTGGTAACGCAAACTGTCAGTTTGCGTTCGCGCCGCGAACAGTTGCGTTTAGCGTTCGCTGGTCTGCGCGCACACAGCGCGCCGCAAGTGAAGAGACTTTGGGATGAATTATCGAGAACGAAAGACGTTCGCCTTTATGGCCCACCACCACACATCGAACGCACGCCAACCGTCTCGTTCACGGTTGAAGGAATTGCTTCGACCGACGTGGCGCGGCGACTGAGCGAACGCGGCTTGTTCGTTTCGCACGGAGACTTCTATGCTCAGACTGTGGTCGATCGATTAGGACTGCAACCCGAAGGCCTGGTGCGCGTCGGCTGCGCCTGCTACACGAGCGATGAGGAGATTGATCGATTGATTGAGTCTGTTGATGCCTTGGCAAGCGGTGTCAGAGCCGGGAGCGGTAGCGACCGGATCAAGTAGCTGTTAAGACTGAAAGAGGCCTGATTTAGCTTCGCATTTCGTTTTGATCCCGTCGCTACCGCTCCGGGTTCTGACACGGACAACTATGAGGCAATATCACGACATTCTTCGCTCGATTCTCGAGAATGGCACGGCGCATCAGGACCGCACCGGCATTGGCACGATCTCGCATTTTGGTTTTCAGACTCGATTCGATTTGCGCGAAGGATTTCCGCTTGTAACCACTAAACGAGTTCCATTTCGCTGGATTGCTGAGGAGTTGTTTTGGTTTTTGTCCGGCGACACGAATGAAGCCAACTTGCGCGCGCGCGGTGTGGACATCTGGCAGGAATGGGCCGACGCAGAGCACACGCGCAGGTTCGGCCGCGAGCCTGGCGACATGGGCCCGATTTATGGATACCTCTGGCGATCGTTCGGCGGGCATTACCCGCAGCGCGATGGTGTCGATCAGATCGCGCGCTTGATCGATCAGATCGAAACAAATCCGTTTTCACGCCGATTGATTGTCAGCGGCTGGGACCCGCGAGAATGCGACAACGTCGATCTGCCGCCGTGCCACACCA
>CBFHBI010000126.1:0-6980 GCA_965653755.1 uncultured Blastocatellia bacterium | reverse complement strand
TCTTCGACGACGACGTTGATGTGCTTGCTATCGAGCATCTTGTAACCGCCGGTGGTCCATTGACGCAGGATGCCTTTGAAGAAAACTGATTGCGCCGGACGATAGATGGGCCGGTCGGTGTAGATGTAACTGGTCATGTCGTCGCTGGTCAGCACGTCGTCTTCGCCGCCCTCGCCGCCGAAATAAAATGACTCGACGTCGGAGATGACGAAGTTGTCGCGCTCGCGCGCCATGATGAGGAATGGATTTTTCTTTGGATTCTCGGTGTCAACGTCTTCGGCCGGCGTCTGTGGTTCGTCGGGAAGTTTGACGTCGGTTTTAAAGACGCCGGTCTTATCGGTTTTGCCGGTCGCCAGAGTGTTCTTAGCGTTGGTGACTTCGACGCTGACGTTTTCGTGCGGCTCGCCCGTCTTGCGATCGACGACATAAACCAGCACCTGGCCGTGCTTGTTCGTCTTCTCAATCATCGTGAGGTTGGTCACGATGGCGAGCGAATATGCGCGCTGATCGCCGTTGACGGCTTCGATCAGATAAACGCCCGAATCGATCTTGCCCAGCGTAATCATACGGCTGTCGTAATCGTTCTCGAGCGCCGGCAGTTTCTCGCGCCAATCTTTGACCTTCTGATCCGGATTCAACAAAGGCACCCGCGCGTAATCGGCGACGTTCAGCGGCGTGCGCGTGGCTTCCGGTTCTTTGCGGTACTTCTCGTTGAAAGTGACGCGATGATCTTTTTCCAGGTGCGAACGCACATAATCTTTCACCCAACCGAACAACGAAACTTTCAAACGATGGGTGCGCTCGAGCAGCGACACGCGCGCGCCGTAACCCTGGGCGATTTGCTCCTTCTCCTTCTCGCCCATTTCATGCGGATCGTCCAGCTTCTTAAAAAATGTATTCGGGTCTTTAATGCGATAGACGCGAAAATCGAGATAGTCGATGTTCTGATAGCTGGCCCACAGACGCGCCGATTCATTCGGCGAATAAGTCTTGTTCGTCGTCAGCGAGAAGTAAGGCTTGGTGCTCGTGACTGTCGGCGTTTCCGGCTGGCCGGCAAGCACAGCCGCCGCCGGCGTGGTGCGTGAGCGGATAATGTTGAAGCCGAAGACCGAAGCGACGAGAGCAAGATAGATGATGGCGGTCGCAACATAGCGACCCACTCGCGAGTTTTTAGACACGGTCGATCCCTCCAAAGAGATCAAGAACATTCACCACAAAGTCACCAAGAGCACAAAGAAGATAAGAACAATTGTTCTTGTCCCTTTCTGACTTGGTGTTCTTGGTGTCTTCGTGGTTCATCTTCACTGCAAAATCTTCAATCGATAAAAACCCAAAAAATTCTTGTTGCTTTCAACCGGTCGCCAACGCGGATCGGGATGATGATCGAGGACTGAAAGCTCGACCTTCTTCACTGTGCCTTTGTCGTTTGGCGATGAGCCGGTGTGATAGACGACCCAATCATTGGCGCCGTTGGGTGTGACGCGCGCGGCGCCAAGAAAGATCATCACGTGATACGGGAACCTCTGCACCCAAGGCTGATAGAAGAAAAGTAAATCGCCGGGTTGCGCCTCGCGCCGGTCCCGCGAAACGAAGGTCGTATTGAAATTCTTGAGCGATCGGCCGTCCACAAATTCCGAGAAACGGCCATTGCGCAAATCACTTTCACTAAATGATCCAAAATCTGTGCGAAAGATCTTTTCGCCCAGCGGATTGTGATCGAGATCAAACTCGGCCACGTCTGGCGCGACCGTGTCGTAACCCGGCCCCATCTTCTGAAACCAGGGACGATCGTGATGGCGTAAAGCTTCGCGCATGGCAAAACGCGCGAGCCCAGCGCAATCGCGCTGCTCTTCCTTCCACTGATCGCTGATTCGATAGAATTGATTTTCGGCGATCGAAGTGAACCAGCGGCGAAACGCGTCGCGGTCCTGATAGGTCTGCAACTCCTCAACATCCGGAATCCCGTCATTATCCGAATCAATCAACTCTGATTTGGAAACGGAGGTGGACGATGAAGCGAATTCTGATCCTTGTCTTCTGCCTTCTGGCCTCTGCTTTAAGGCGGGTGCCCCTTCGACGCTTGCGGCGCGACGAAGTCGGGTGAAACTCCAGGCGAGTGATCCGGTGGAAACAAAGATGATGCTCGCCAGCGCTAACCAGCGTTTCGAAGGGGCACGCATTTGCAGGGGTTCTAGCATTGCCGCCTAGTATTACGTTGAAGAAGATTGCCGAAGTACGCGGATGCTATCACGAGTCGGTCAGGTCAACCACTACAATTATTCCGCTAGTACGCCGATGAATCTGTGGATTTCCTCAGTAGCAGATCGCATGGTAAGCTGCCGCCGATTTCCCGGCAGCGGTAACGCGTCCCCCGCGTGAACGAAAACCGGAACACGAACCAACGTAGCTTCAGGAAAATGTCGACGCAGAACACCAGTTCGGACGCGATTGTTGAAGCCATCAAGAAGATCGATCTGTTGTCTGAACTTCTGGACGACAAGAACAAAAACAATTTGAAGATGATTGCCGAAGGCAAGGTCGCCGGAGGCAAACAGATTGGACCTTACGCGCGCCTGCTTACGTTCGCGCCGGGCGAAGTGATCATGCGCGAAGGAGAATGGGGCGGAAATACTTTTTATTTTTCGCTCGACTCGGAACTGGAGGTTCGCACCACGCACAAATCAGGCGAGTCGAGGAAACTTGCGGTGGTGCCACCGGGAGTCTGCTTTGGAGAAATGTCGATATTGGCCGGCGTGCCGCGTAACGCGACGATCATCTCTTCCAACAACGGCAGACCCGCGACAGTTTTGGAAATGGTTCGCCCGGCCCTCCGCCTCCTACGATCGCTGCGGAAGTTTGCTGAAAAAGTTGACGCCACCTACCGGAGCCATGGTTTGGGAAATACGTTGGCCCAACTGCGCGATAGCAGCGGAGAGCTAACTCCAACTGAACTCGCGCTCCTCGAATCGATTTCGCAATTCATGGCTTACGGCAAGCATCACCTGCTCACTAAAGAAGGCACGCCGATCGAGAAGCTGTACGTGGTTCACAGCGGGTGGCTGCGGCGAGTGCGTGGAGTGCCAATCTACAAAGAAATAACCGAAGGCGCGGGCGCGGCAGCCAGTTCGCTGATTACGGAAGATTTTCTGGGTGCCGGAAATTGTTTGGGATTAGAAGCGTTGGCTGGCCAAGCGGTCTGGCCGTATTCAACTGAGTTGATGGCGCGCTCAGAAGTATTGGAGATCCCTCTGGCCCAGTTGCGTGCCGAGCCGGATCTTTGTGAGGCAATCGCCAAGGCGCTCGCGAGTCTTTCTCAGGCTGACGATCCGCTCGCGGACGCTCGCGTCGATAAGCACGTGCTGGCTGCTACTGAGAAGGAAATCGCAACCGGGATTGTCGACGGCGTCAATCTGCTGGTGATGGACATGGACCTGTGTGTGCGCTGTGGCAATTGCTCGATGGCTTGTCACAAAGTCCACGGTCAGTCGCGTCTGCTGCGTCGAGGGATTCATATCGAGCGGCCGGTGAAGATTGATAGCCCGAATCGTCAACACGTTCTCTCGCCTTCGGTGTGCATGCATTGTAAAGATCCCGAATGCCTGACCGGCTGTCCGACCGGGGCCATCTTTCGGGAATCGAGGGGCGACATCGATATCAACATCGACACCTGCATTGGATGTTTCGATTGCGCCACGCAATGTCCCTACAACGCGATTACGATGATTCCACGGAATCTTCCGGCGCCGCCGAAAACAGCGCTGCTGACTCGCGCTAAGCGGGTTTTCAGTTTGAAAGCTCACCCGCCCGCGCCGGTAGCCGAAAGCGACGACATGATCGCGGTCAAATGCAATCTCTGTGAAAGCACTCCTTTGAATCCGCCAAACGCCAAACGAGCTGCGTATTCGTGCGAAGAGAATTGTCCGACCGGTGCTTTGGTTCGGGTCGATCCGCAGAGTTATTTTCCAGAGATAGAAAAAACACTGGGACTGGTGTTTCGCGATCGCAATTACGCCATCGGACGCAACATCCACAAGAGCGATCCGATCGCGCGCGTCTGGCATATGGGCGGCGTCGGCGCAACGTTGGCGATCATATTTCTGCTGGCATGGGCCGCGCGCCATTACGGATTCGACCAGCCGCTCAAGGGCACATGGTTGACGCTGAGGTGGATCACGGGAATTTTTGGTTTCGTCGGAATTGCCGGCGTCATGACCTATCCCGCGCGCAAGTCGGTGTATCGCCGCCGCGCGGGCGCTCTGCGTTACTGGCTACTGGCCCACGTTTATCTGGGTGTGATCGCGGCCGTGGTTTTGTTGTTTCATGGTGGCAGGCACGGCGGTGGCTTACTTACTCTAGTGCTGATGCTCTGGTTTGATGTGACGATCGTGACCGGCCTCTGGGGCGTGTTCTGCTACCTGGTCGTGCCGCGCATCATGACCAGCATCGAGGGCGATCCTTTGCTGATCGAAGATCTCGAAGGGCGGCGCGCTGAGCTGCGCGCTGAACTCGATAAACTCAGAAGCGATTGCGACGAAGAGACCCGTGAGTTGATCGACAAAAAGTTTCGCAGGCATTTTGGGTCGATTTCATATCTGCTTCAACAAAATTGGCAGCGCGAAGAGTTTACGGCGTCACATGCACAAACGCGGCAGCGATTCAAATCAGAGATTTTAGAGCCCCGCGACAGAGAGAAACGCAATCGGCGGCTGAAGATCGTTGAGCGATGGGCGACGCTCCGCCGAGTTGAGGCATTGATCTATCTGCACCGGTTGCTGAAGGTGTGGATCGCGCCGCACGTAATTTCAACTTCGGTCATGTTGGCTTTGATGATTGTGCACATTGTGCAAGTAATCTTCTTCAACGTTCGTTGAAGAAGAGGGAGCGCACGCATCCTGCGTGCGGTCCGCGAGCATCTTGCTCGCTTTCTGTGAACTACTCGCAGGCAGGATGCCTGTGAACCGCACGCAGGATGCAAGCGCTACTATGGAAGCAACCTTCATCATCGTTCGTGAAGATTTACAAATCGATCCGGTCACGATCGAGACCGAGGGTCTGCTGATTGGGCGGCTGCCCACCTGCGAGCTGCTGCTCAATCATCCATCCGTCTCGCGTCTTCATGCCGGTATCACCTGCGACGACGAGGGCAGTTACTACATACGGAACCTTCGGCCCGGCAATCCCATCATGCTGAACGGCGCCAAGCTCGAAGAGTATGAGGCGCTGGCGCCTGGCGATGTTCTGGGCATTGGTCCGTTCGCTCTCAACGTTCAATCCGCGCCAGGCGCCTTGCTGGTCAAGGTGTCGCTCCAAATTGCCGCGTCACCAGTTGATGCCGAGCAGCGCCGCGAGGCCTCCGGGCTTTGGGAACTTCCCACGACGCATCAATTGCAATTGCCCAGCGAAGAAACCAAGGCCATGGATGCTCACGAGAAAAAACTTCCCGCGCGAAAGCCGAAACCCGCGGAGGAGAGTTCAAAGGCCCTCGATGTCTTTTGGAACAAGCGAATCACCGCGGCCACGAAGACAGTCCGGCCGTCGCCGCTGTTCCCTGTTTCCAGTCGTCCGAGTGGGAAGGCCCAATCCGTCTGGACACCGACGACGGATCTCAGAAGACACTGGCCGTGGTCGATGCTTCTGTGGGGAGTTGTTCCCGTCGCGCTGCTGTCTATCGCCGGCGCAATTTTCTATGCGTCGGCGTTTGCGCCCGCCGCGATCTCAGACGCACACACACGCACGACGTTCAGTGTTCTGCCTCCGATTGCCAACGATCCTAATTCCGGATCATGCACTTCATGTCATTCGCTGTCGGGAAACATGCAGACGAAGTGTGCTTCGTGTCACACGACCAAGGCTTTCACTGCTTCCATCATTCAGCCGCACGAAAGTGCCGGCATTGGATGTGTTGCTTGTCACGCAGAGCATCGCGGCGCGCAGTTCAACTCCGTCGCCGGCGCGTTGCTGGCATGCTTCCAGTGTCATAACGATCGCAACCGGCAGAGCTACAACGGCAAGACGGTGGCAACTCCTCATGGCGGCACGTTTGGTTATCCGGTTGTCGACAGCCATTGGAAATGGGCCGGCTTGGACCCGGAAGAGATGGAGCTACGCAAGGTGAATCTGAAATTGGAACGATTGCCGACCGACAGCGAAGATCAATGGCGCAGCAAACAATTTCACGCAGTTCATCTTTATCGGGTGAAAGCGGTGGCTGGATTGCCGGGCGATAAGCAAGGTGAGTTGAGCTGCTCCAGTTGTCATGCGACGCGCGATCCTATCGATCTCGCAACGCCGCGTACGACTTGCGGCAAATGCCATAACGGTCAGCCCGACGCACGCGTTGGGCAGCAGGTGATCGCCGGCGACAAACCGAACTGCACTTCCTGTCACGTGCAACACGTGAAAGATAAGCGGCACTGGAATCCGCAGTTGCTGAGTGTCAGAGCCGGAGACGGGCCGATTGATTCATTGTTTCATTGATCCATTGATTCAATGAACAAATGAATCAATGAATCAATGGCTATCACTTCGCGACGTGACACTTGCCACAGCCCTTGGGATCGGAGCCGGAAATCTTCTGGGCCAACTCGGGCTTTGCCTTGATCGCGGCGTCGTGACATTCAAAGCAGTTGATGTGGTAAGCGTTTTCGTTATCCATCTTCACCTGCTTGCCGTCTTTGGTAATCTCCGGCAGCTTCTTGCTGTCATCTCCGGCCTGCAGATGGCACTGGCGGCAGGTCTTGACGGGCTTCGCGGCGGCGTCCTTCAGCACATCAGCCGTCAGCACCACGTCGCGCTCGGACGTAGTTAGCGGCGGCTTCAGTTGATCCTTCGGTTGATCGGTGTGATGACAGAACGTACAAGGCGTCACCGAGGCGCCGTCGGGATTGTATTTTCTGACCGAATGCGTTTCGTGATCGAACGCGACTTCGCCCCACTTGTCGTCGAGACTGTCCGTGTCGAGCTTGACCTTCGTCGGTTGG